>NZ_JAQZSH010000018.1:0-277934 GCF_053902585.1 Longispora urticae | reverse complement strand
CGCCCCGAGCCCGTCGGGGCGCACCCGCGACACGGCGTCGCTCGGCACGGAGCACGCCCGCCCGGCGCGCCTCCGGGCGGGCATGTGACGGGGGCCACGCGCAGGGCCGGGGCGCCGTGGGGGTGTGCCAGAATTCGGACCGTTCAGGGCGATGGCGGACGAGGAAGCCGGTGCGAGTCCGGCGCGGTCCCGCCACTGTGAACGGGCGGCGTCCTCACGGGTGCCGCCCGCGAAGTCAGAGACTCGCGCCATCGCCTCCTCACGCGCCCGGGGCGGATCTCCCCGAGAGAGGCTGGCCGCGTCATGGCCTTCTTCGTCACCCGCCGGCACCCGGCGCACCGCTCCCGTGGTGCGCTCCCGACGCCCGGGCGCGCCTCGTGACCGCCACGGTCACCGTCTGCCGGGGCTGCTGCTGCGGTACGGCCCGCAAGGTCCCCGGGGTCGACCACGACGAGCAGCTCGACACCCTGCGCGACCTGACCGCCGGGCACGCCAGGATCCGGGTCGTCACCGACTGCCTCGGCCCCTGCGAACGGGCGAACGTGTTCGTCGTGCAGCCGGCGCGGGCCGGGCGCGCGGCCGGGGCCCGGCCCGTGTGGCTCGGCGGCATCACCGAACCGGCGCACATCCGGGCCATCGCCGACTGGGTCAACTCCGGCGGCCCCGGTCTCAGCGAACCCGACCCCGTCCTGAAGGCCCGCCGGTTCCCGAAACCCGCGAACGCCAGCTGAGAGGCGCGGGTCCAGGCCGGGCACGCCCGACCGCTACCGGAGTCCGACGCCGCCGACGCCTGAGCGGGCACCGGTTCCCGGCCGGCCACGTGCCGTGCCGTCGGGAGGCCCGCACGCTCCGGTGCGCGCTGTCGGACGCGGGTGGTGTGGGCCCCCGGGGCCCCGTACCCGTCGAGGTCTGGTTCGAGGGGTCGAACAGGCGGGGGACCCGCAGCGCGGGCACGCTGCGGGTCCCTGGCTCACGATGTCAGCTCAGAGCGTGAGCGTCCACGTGTCGATCTTGCCGACGTCGTTGCTGGCGGCGTCCTGGACCCGGAGCTTCCAGGTCCCGGTGCGCGCCTCCGAGGACAGGTCCACGGTGAACGTCTGGTCGATGTTGTCGGCGCTGCCGCCGGCCCGGTTGTGCAGCACGTAGGCGGTGCCGTCCGGGGCGACGACGGAGACGACCAGGTCACCCTTGTAGGTGTGCACGATGTGCACCTCAACCTTGCTGGTCGCCGACGCGTTGCCGGTGCAGTTGGCGGGCGTGATCGGGCTCTCCACGGTGGCGTTGTCGACGATGGCGACGTCGGTGCCGTTGGTGCCGGAGCAGCCGGGCGGGACCCCGCCGGTCAGGGTCAGCGTCCACGTGTCGATCTTGCCGACGTCGTTGGAGGCGGTGTCCTGGACCCGGAGCTTCCAGGTGCCGTTGGCGACCTCGCCGCCGAGGTTGACGGTGTACGTCTGGTTGATGTTGTCCGCGCTGCCCCCGGTGCCGTTGTGCAGGATGTAGGCGCTGCCGTCCGGGGCGACCAGGTTGACGACCAGGTCGCCGATGTAGGTGTGCACGATGTTCACGGCGACGGTGCTGGTGGCCCCGGCGTTGCCCGAGCAGCCCGAGATCGTCACCGAGCTCTCGACGGTGGCGTTGTCGACGATGGTCACGTCGGTCGGGTTGGTCGCGGCGCACCCGGCCGGCCCGTTGACGGTCAGGGAGTACGAGGTGGTGCGGTCGGCCACCGTGCCGTCACCGGCGACCGTGACGGTGTAGGTGCCCGGGGCGGTGGCGGTCGTGGTGGCGATGCTCAGGGTCGACGAGCCGCCCGAGGTGACCGTGCCGGGGCTGAACGAGGCCGTGGCCCCCGCCGGCAGGCCGCTGGCGGACAGCGTGACGCTCTGCGCGGCCCCGTTGGTGACGGTCGTGTTCACCGTGGTCGTCGCGGTGCCGCCCGGGTCGACCGAGCCGGCCGACGGGGCGGTGGCCATCGAGTAGTCGTCGCCCTGGGGCGCGCCGACCGCGAGGGTCCACAGCGCGTGCGCGGCGGCGTCGCCGGCCCGGTTGATGACCGTGGTGTTGATGTTCGACGGGTACGTGTCGCACGCCCGGTGGTAGCAGGGGTCGTACGAGGCCCCGGCGGTGCCGCCCCACTTGGTGGCCTGCGCAGACGTCTTCGTGGCGCTGGCGCCGGCGGCGACCCCGCTGGTCTGGATGCCGCCGCTGTTGAAGGACGCGTCGTCGGAGCGGCCCGCGCCCTCGACGTTCTCCTCGGTCTGTACGCCGATGGAGTCGTAGTACGCCTTGAGGACCTGCCCGGTGGCGCTGGTGATCCGGTTGATGAAGTACCCGGCGTTGGTCGAGGCGACCATGTCGAAGTTGAAGTAGCCCTTGATCTTCGTCTTCTCCGCCGCCGGCAGGTTGGTGACGTAGAAGTCGGAGCCGTTGAGGCCCTGCTCCTCGTCGGTCCAGAACCCGAACCGGGCGTGCTTGAGCATCGTCGGGTTCGTCGCCGCGAGGGTCAGGGCGACCTCGAGGACGGTGGACGAGCCGCTGGCGTTGTCGTTGCTGCCCGGGCCGGCCGACACGCTGTCGAGGTGCGCGCCGAGCATGTACACCTGGCTGGTGTCGCCGCCCGGCCAGTCGGCGATCACGTTCGGGCCGGCGCCGCTGGTGCAACCGGAGGTGCAGGCCTGCTTGACGACGGTGAACCCGGCGGCGACGAGCTTGTCGTAGACGTAGTTCACCGAGGCGGTGTAGCCGGCCGAGGTGGAGCGCCGGTTGCCGCCGTTGTTGGTGGCGATCGTCTGGAACTGCTGCAGGTGCGCCTTGACGTTGTCGAGGGAGATGTCGGGCGCCGCGAGCGCGGCACGGACCGGGGCGGGCGCCGGGGTGGCGGCCGACGCGGAGGCGGGGACCATGACCGCGACAGCGGCGGCCAGGGCGAGGGTCGCGAAGCCGCGGAGGATCGGGGGTCTACTCACGCCGTACTCCTTGAGGGGGGAGTGGACGCGGTGAGGGTGCCCGCGTCCAGGGAAAGCCAGCATGGTCGATATCGACGGGTGTAACAACCCTTCGGCGCGGGGAAGGCACACCTGACATAACAGCGCCGGTTAAGCCAGGCTTATCTATCTCTCAATAGGACCTTTGCTTCCGATAACGATGTTTCCGGTGCTCTCCTCATTTCGCCCGAAGATCTCTACCGTCGACTCAGGTTCGTCGATGATTGGAGTTCCGATGCCCAGACGTCCCCTCGCCGCCGCGGTCGCGGCCGCTTCCCTGCTGGTGGCGACCCGGCCGGCGCCGACGTCGTGTACGCCCCCGGCGGCCCCCGCTTCGCCCGGCTGTCCGTCACCGGGGAGAAGCGCGTCTACACCGACGCGGTCACCGGCGCCCCGATCGCGTCGTTCGACGAGGTCAGCCACGACGTCGGCCGCGGCCACCACAACGGGCAGGTGGACCTGGCCACCACCGCGGGCACGCTGAAGGACCCGGGGCGCGACGGGCTGCTCTGCGGGCCGGAGACCACGAAACAGCCGTACACGAACACGACCACCACGTGGGGTACCGGCGACGCCCAGGACCTCGTGACGGCCTGCGTGGACGCCTACTACGGCGCGGCGAAGCAGTACGACATGCTGCGCGACTGGCTCGGCCGCAGCGGGATCGACGGCACCGGCAAGGCCTTCCCGCTGTACGTGGGCTGGGACGCCGCCAACGCCTACTGGTACACCGGCTCCGGGTACGCCCGGTTCGGCCACAACACGAAGAACACGAAGTGGCTCACCTCGCTCGACGTCGTCGGCCACGAACTCGGCCACGCGATCTTCCAGCACACCCCCGGCGGCTACGGAACCCCGAGCGAGAACTACCCGCTCAACGAGGCCACGGCCGACATCTTCGGCGTGCTCACCGAGTTCTACGCCGCCAACCCGAACGACCCGGGCGACTACGACATCGGCGAGGAGGTCGACTTCGCCGGCGACGGCAAGCCGATCCGGTACATGTACGACTCCGCGAAGGCCGGCCAGCGCAACTGCTACGAGGCCGGCATGCCCACCAACGACTACTACTCCGCCGGCGGCCCCCTGCGGCACTGGTTCTACCTGGCCGCCGAGGGCTCGCAGCCCACCAACGGCCGCCCGGCCAGCCCGACCTGCGACAACTCCACGGTCAAGGGCCTGAGCCTGCGCACCGCCGGGGAGATCTTCTACAACGCGCTGCTGCGCAAGACCTCCGCCTGGGACTACGCGGCGGTCCGCAGGGACACCCTCGCGGCGGCCCGCCAGCTGTTCCCGAACGGCTGCGCCGAGTTCACCGCCGTCCGCGACGCGTGGAACGCCGTCAGCGTGCCGGCCCAGCCGGGCGAGGCCACCTGCGCCGGCACCCCGAGCCCGACCGCCTCCCCGGCCGGTCGCACCTTCCGCGACGGCACCGCCCGGCCCATCGCCGACCTGGCCACCACCACCGGCTCCGTCACCACGAACCTCACCGGCGCGGCGGCCAGCCCCGTCACCCTGACCGTCACCATCGAGCACAGCTGCGCCGAGGACCTCACGGTCACCCTGCGCGGACCCGACAACAGGTCCTATCCGGTACTGGCCAGCAGGAGCGGCGCGTGCACCCGGTGGTCGGGGGCCCGCACGTTCACGGTGCCGTCGGTGACCTCGCCGGCCGGGGGCACCTGGAAACTCCTCGTCGCCGACAACTACCGGCAGGACACCGGCACCCTGACCGCGTGGACGGTGACGCTGTAGCGGGTACCCGTCGTGGGTGGGGCGCGGACCCGGCACCAGGTCCGCGCCCCCCCGACGTCTAGTAGGCGATGGTGCCGGTGATCACCTTGAAGTAGGAGTTGGGGTAGGCGAACTTCACCTTGAACGCCGAGCCGTTCGGGATGCCGGAGCCGCCCGACGGCACCTGCCAGCCGGTGCTCAGCTGCGTCGTCGGGTTGCAGTCGGTCTGGCCCTGGTAGACCCGGATCACGCACGCCTTGGCGGTGTAGCTGCTGGTGCGCCGCACGTTCACGTCGTTGCAGTGCGTGGAGCCGTAGAGCGTCCCCGTCACGGCGGAGTCACCGCTGGACTCGAGCTGGAACCCGAAGTCGTGGGTCACCGCGGTGTAACAGTCGCCGCCCGCCGAGGCCTGGGCGGTGCCGACCACGGTCAGGCTCGCCACGCCCAGGAGCGCGGCGGCGAAGATCTTCTTGATCACGTCTATCCCTTTCGGAGGGTGAACCGTTGGACGGACTCTCGCCGATCACGGTTCGCGGCCGGTATCCTGCGGGTATATCGCCAGCTCGGAACAGCTGGCCGCGCTCCGGGCGAGGTCCGGGGCCCCAACCCTGCGACCCGGAGGACGTGTGCGGTTTCGGATCCTGGGGCCACTGGAGACCGTCGACGGCGAACGGGACGCCACCCCCGGCGGACGCAACCTGCGGGTCCTGCTCGCCGTCCTGCTCACCCGGCCGAACCTGGCCGTGTCCGTCGACGCGCTGACCGAGGCGGTCTGGGCCGGCGCACCCCCGAGAACGGCGGCCAAGAACCTCCAGGTGTACGTGTACAAGCTCCGCAAGGCCCTCGGTGACGACCGGATCATCCGGCACCCGCACGGCTACGCCCTGACGGTCCGGCCCGGCGAACTCGACGCCGACGTGTTCGCGACCCTGGCCGACGAGGGCGCCACGGCCCTCGCCGCCGGGGACGTCCGGGGTGGACGGACCCGGCTCGCCGACGCGCTGGCGCTGTGGCGCGGCGAGGTCCTCGCCGACCTGGCCGACGTCGACGCCCTGCGCGAGACCGTCACCCGGCTCACCGGGCACCGGCTGAACACCCTGGAGTCCCGGATCGACGCCGACCTCCTGCTCGGCGCGCACCACGAGGTCGCCGCCGAACTGGAGTCCCTGCTGAGGGAACACCCCCTCCGCGAACGGCTGCGCGGCCAACGGATCGTCGCCCTGTACCGGTCCGCCCGGGTCGCCGACGCCCTCCGGGTCTACCAGGAGGGCCGCCAGCTCCTCGTCGACGAGCTGGGCGTCGAGCCCGGCCTCGCCCTGCAACGCATGCAGCTCGCCATCCTGCGGGGTGTGGACCCCGGACCCGAGGTCCGGACGCCCGCGCCCCGCGGCGTCCCCGCGCAGCTGCCGTCCGACATCGCGGGGTTCACCGGCCGCGCCGACCAGCTCGCGGCCCTCGACCAGCTGGTCGGCGACCGGGACGGGGGCCGCCGCCCGCACGCCATCGCCGCGATCGTCGGACCCGGCGGGGTGGGCAAGAGCGCCCTGGCCGTGCGCTGGGCCCACAGCCGGCTCGCCGACCACCCCGACGGGCAGCTGCACGTGGACCTGCGCGGCTCCGGCGCCGGGCCCGCGCTCACCCCGCTGGAGGTCCTCGGCAGGCTGCTGCGCGGGCTCGGCCAGCAGGACGCGGAGCTGGCCCCGGACCTGGACGAACGCGCCGGCCAGTACCGGTCCGCGCTCGCCGGTCGGCGGGTCCTCGTCGTCCTCGACAACGCCGCCTCCTCCGAGCAGGTGCGCCCGCTGCTGTCGGGCACCGGCCCGCAGACCACCCTGGTCACCAGCCGCCGCCGGCTCGACGGGCTCGTGGTCGCCGAGGGCGCGTACCAGCTGGAGCTCCTCCCGCTCCCCGAGGCCGACGCCGTCCGACTCGTCCGCGCCGCCACCGGGGTCGCCGACGGGCAGGACACCCGGATCGCGGCCCTCGTCGGCCTGTGCGACCGGCTGCCGCTGGCCCTGCGGATCGCCGCCGCCCGGCTGACCGGCGAGTCCCGCTGGACCCTCGCCGCGCTCGTGGCCGAACTCGGCGACGAACACCGCCGGCTGTCCGCGCTGGCCCTGCCGTCCGGCGACGCCGCCGTGCGGACCGTGTTCGCCGGCTCCTTCGCCGCCCTCACCCCCGCCGCCCGGGACCTGCTGGCCGCCATGGGCCTGCACCCCGGCCCCCAGCCCTCCCTCGACGCGTGCGCCGCGCTCGGCGACGTCCCCCGCGCCGTGGCCGCCGACCTGCTCGACGAACTGCACGCCCGGCACATGGTCGTCCGCACCGCCCCCGACCGCTACCAGCTGCACGACCTCGTCCGGCTGTACGCCCGCGAGCACGCCGCCGGGCGGTCGGCCCCGCTGGAACGGGTGCTGCGCTGGTACCTGTCCGTCGCCGACGGGGCCGACCTGACCCTCCGTCCGTACCGGACCCTGAACCTCGACCTGGCGGAGCCGCCCGTCTTCGGGTCCGACACCGAGGCGGTCGCCTGGTTCGACGGGGAGGCCGACAACCTGCTCCCCGCGGTCACGGCGGCCGAGCACACCCACCCGGAACTGTGCTGGCAACTGGCCGGCGTCCTGCACGGCTGGCTCGAACGCGGCCAGCGCCGCACCGACTGGCTGCACGTCTACCCCGTCGCGATCCGCGCCGCCCACGCCCTCGGCGACGTGTCGGCGGAGGCGTTCATGCGCCAGTCCCTGGGCGTCTGCTACTACTACCTCGGCCGCAAGGACCTGGCCATCGACCTGCTCGAACAGGTCCTCGACGCCCGGCGGCGCGGCGACGACCCCCAGCTGCTCACCACCGCCCTGATGAACCTCGGCAACCTGCGCGGCGACGCGGGCGACTACGAGGGCGGCATCGCGCTGCTCCGCGAGGCCCTGACCCTGTCGGAGTCCCTCCCCGACCACCGCTCGATCGCCGGCACCATGCTCAACTGCCTCGGCTGGGCGCACCAGACCGAACAACGCTGGCAACAGGCCGTCGACTGCTACGAACGCGCGGCGGACCTGGCCCGCGACCTCGACGACGCCCAGGCCCTGTCCTACGCGGAGGGCAACGTGGCCACCGTGTACGCCGCCCAGCGCGACCACGACCGGGCCCTGCGGTTCTGGGACCGGGCCGCCCGGTCCGGCCGCCGCGCCGCCGACCGCCGGCTGGAGGCCAACGGGCTGGCCGGGATGGGCCGGGCCCGGATCGCGATCGGGCGGCCCGAGGAGGCGCGGCGGGACCTGCGGCGGGCGCTGGCGGCGTACGAGGACATCGCGGACGCGTCGGCGGACGACGTACGCGCCCTCCTGGCCCAACTGGACCACCTGACGTAGCCCTCCGCGCGGGTTGTCGCCCGCCGCCCGCGCGGCTCAGTCCCGGGCGTCCCCGCCGCCCGCGCGCAGCCAGCCGTCGACGGCGGCGAAGTCGGCGTCCGTGAGGCCCCGGCGCGGATCGACCCGGTGCAGCAGCGCCCGCCCCGGGTGGTGCGCCGCCACCCAGGCCCGGTCGGCGGCCGTGATCTCGTCGTCCACCCAGACGAACGCGCGCCCCGCCGCGCGCCCGACCAGAGTACGGGTCTTCCAGTGCAGCCCGGCCCGCTCGTCGTCGCCGTCCGCGTCGGACGGCTCCGGCCAGGTCACCACCGGCAGTTCCGGCAGGCCGAGCCGGGGCGCGACGCACTCGTTCGCCTCGGCCATCCACGTCGTGGCCCAGACGAGTTCGCAGGGCAGCGCGGCCAGCCGGGGCCCGTGGGCGGGGTTGATCCGGGACAGCAGGGGATTGTGGTCCACGGGTCCGTAGGTCGGGTACGGCTGTGCCGCCCCGAAGGGGATGACCGGTCCGTCGACATCGAGGAAGAAGAGGGGCCGGGCCATGGCCGCACGATAGCGGACCACGGGCGGTCCGGTGAGGACGGCGCTTGACAGTACCCGTCGGCATAGCGATTATCGTTATATCGAATATCGATATGCCGGCGCCGTGTGGCCACCGGCGTCCGACCCGGAGGACCCACCGTGGAAGCCAGCCCCTCGCTCTATACCGTGATCCTCGTGGCCGCCGTCGCCTTCGCCTTCATCGCCGTGCGCGCGTCGAGACGCAGCAACGGCGGGAAGGGCTGGCTCGGCCCGATGCACGCCGTGCTCACCGCCCTGCTCGTGAGCGATGTCGTCGCGATCCTCCAGGTGGTGTTCGGGCAGGGGCAGTTCCCGCTCGGCGCGATCGACGCCGGCGAGCTGTTCCCCGGCGAACTCCTCCAACGCCGGGAGTACCACGACCTGTCCCCGGGCATGGTCACGGTGACCTCCGGCGACCCGTCGGTCCTGTGGCACGCGCTCTACGCCACCGGACACGGCCTCGCGACCGGCCTCGCCGTGATCCCGATGCTCCTCCTCGCCCGGCGGCTGGTCCGCCAGGCCCACGAGGCCGACCCGTTCACGCCGGACATGGTGCGCCGGCTGCGGATCCTGGGCTTCATGGTCCTGGGCGGCGGGGCGCTCTCGCACGCGGTGTCCTACGCCGCCAGCGTCGCCCTGATGCGTGTCGCGCTGCCGGCGGGGCTGGACCGGTTCGAGGTCCGGCCCGACGTGGGCGCCACCGCGTGGTGGGTGCTGCCGGGCCTGCTGGTGCTGGCGTTCTCCGAGATCGTGCGCCGGGGCTGCGCGCTGCGGGCCGAGCTGGACGAGGTGATCTGATGCCCCCGGAGGACGACCACCGGGTGGACGTGCACATCGACCGGCTGCTGGCCGAGCGCGGCATGACCCTCACGGAACTCGCGCACCGGATGAACATCAGCCTGCCGAACCTGTCCATCCTGAAGAACGGCCGGGCCCGGGCGGTGCGGTTCAGCACACTGACCGCGTTGTGCGAGGCCCTCGACTGCCAACCCGGAGACCTTTTCACGGTACGACCGGCCCCGGCGCCCCCGGACCGCTGACCGGTGCGCGGTCCGGTGCGCACAGCCGGCCGATCAGCTCGACGAGCAGGGCCGCCCGGTCCGGCAGCGACGCGACGTCGACCTGCTCGTCGCGCCCGTGCGGGTACGCGCCGACCGCGCCCAGCCCGCACAGCGTCGGCACCCCGAGCGCCCCGGTCAGGTTGGCGTCCGAACCCCCGCCGGAGCGCACCCCCTCGGGCACGGGCAGCCCGAGCGCCGTCGCGGCGGCCCGGAGCTCCGCGAGCAGCCCGGCGGTGGCCTCCGGCTCCAGCGGGTACCTGTTGACCCCGCCGACCACGGCCACCGCCGCCCCGGGCAGCACCGGGGTGAGGGCCCGCAGCGCGACGTCGACCCGGTCGAGTTCGGCGCGGCCCCAGGCGCGGACGTCCAACCGGACCGTGGCCGCCTCGGGCACCGTGTTGGACGTGGTCCCCGACGCGGCGACGGTCGGCGTGACCGTCGTGTCCCGCCCGGGGTCGGCGAGTTCTGTCACGGCGAGGATCTGGTGGGCCAGTTCGACGCTGGCGTTGACCCCGAGGTGCGGTTCGAGCCCGGCGTGCGCGGCCCGGCCGGTGACCTCGAGCGTGTAGCCGGCCAGGCCCTTGCGCGTACTCTTGGCGGCCCCGCTGTCGGCGCTCGGTTCGCACACCAGGACCGCCGCCGACCGGCGTGCCTGCTCCTCGATCAGGGTCCGGGAGGCGGGGGAGCCGATCTCCTCGTCGCTGGTCAGCAGCACACTGATCCGGCTCCGGTCCGGCAACGCCTCCAGGGCGGTGAGCATCAGCACGAGACCGGCCTTCATGTCGAACGAACCCGGGCCGCGCAGCACCCCGTCGACGATCGAGAACGGCAGCTCCGCCAGGGTGCCGACCGGCCACACGGTGTCGAAGTGCCCGAGCAGCAGGACCGCCGGGTCCTCCGCCGCCCACAGCAGCTGGGGCCGCCCGCCCAGGACGACGCGGTCGACCGGCCGGCCCAGGACCGGGTCGAACCACCCGACGAGCAGGTCGGCGCACCGGTCGAGCGCGTCCGGGTCGTGCGACGGGGATTCGCGCTCCACGAGCTGGCGGATCCGGTCCGTCATCCGCGCCGTGCGACTGGTGTCCACAGTGATCCCTCCGCCGAACCGGTACGCCACCACCGATCCTCGCGGGTGCCGGCACGAAGTTCAACGAGTCCGACATGGGTGATCGGTCACCGGAGGTCCGGCGCGTGGCCCGGGGCTGGGCTCGACCGGCGGTCGGACGGCGCCCGGGTCGGACGGCGCCCGGGTCGGACGGCGCCCGGGTCGGACCGCGCCCGGGTGGCGGCGCGCGGCCCGGGCGGCGTCCGTGCCGACGCCACCCGGGCCACGCGGGCTCAGCAGCCGTACCAGGGCCGCCTGCGCAGCGAACTGACCTCCCAGCCGAAGCCCGCGGTGTCCCCGTCGTACCCGGCCGTGAAGACCTGCACGTTCCCGTTGTACCCGGCGTCGGAGTACAGGCACCAGTTGCCGTCGGTGCTGTTGTTCGCCCAGTCCACGTTGTCGTTGAACACCCCGCCGGCCACCCCGCTGAGGTCGTACGCCCCGGTCTCCATGACCAGCCGGTTGCCGGCCGGGTTGAAGATGCAGAACCGCCCGCCCGGACAGTCGCTCTCCGGTGCCGCCGACGCCGGGGCGACCGTCGCCCAGAGCGCCGCCCCGACCAGGACCGCCACGGCCGCCACCGCGCGTGCTCGCTTCCCAGTACCCATCTCAAGCCTCCCCGTGGAATCCGCCAACTGCCCTCCAACGTAGGAGAAGAGCCGGGGCGCGGGGCCGTGGACCGCGAGATCAGCTATGCGCGTTGGTATGCCGCCCGGCTATGGATCAGGATGGGCGGCATGAGTGACGAGGCGCAGATGTGGATCACGGCCGTACCCGCGTTCGGGCCCGAGGACGTGGGCGTCCTGCTCGGCGTCGACATCGAGGCCGACGACCCGGGCCAGCGGATGGTCGCCGCGCTGCTCGACCGGGGCCACGAGGGCGAGGAGGGCGTGTTCTACCTGCTCCCCGACGACCTGACGGCCCACTACGACCGGCGGGGCGACCGGCTCGTGGTCCGGCTGCTGGCCTCCGTCGAGGTCATCGACCAGGTCAGGTCGGGGCGCGACGAGGCCTTCGCGTCGTCCGTGGCGGATCTGTGGCACGCGGAGCTGTTCCTCGACCGGGTCACGCTGGTCCGCCGGGAGCTGGCGTCGGACTTCGAACCCGGGGCCGGGCCGGACGGGAGGCAGGCGGTGCTGCTGGTCGACACCGCCGGCCCGGCGACGTTGCCGGCGGTGTTCGGGGCGTTCGAGGAGGGCGAGGCCGCCTTCACGGTCGTCAACGCCCTCTAGGAGCCTTCGACGGGTACGGGGTCCGCCGGGGCGACCAGGATCTCCCGAGGGCCCTGGAACGGCGCCCGCCCGTGCGCGGTGAGGATGTTGTCCACGAGCAGCAGGTCACCGACCCGCCACGCTACCCGCACCGTCACCGCGTCGTACGCGTCGAGGATGCTCTGCCACTCCGCGGCCGTCAGCTCCGTGCCGTCGCCGAGCGCCGTGTTGAACGGGATCCCGCCGGGCCCGAACGACGACAGCAGCACCTTGCGTTCGACCTCGTCGATGCTCCACTGGCTGAAGAACGCGGCGTCGTTGTACCAGCATTCCTCGCCCGTGACCGGGTGCGGGACGACGGCCGGCCGGTGCTGGGTGGTGTGCAGGGAACCGTCGGCGCGCCACGCGGCGGCCATCCGCTGGTCGGCGGCGTACGCGGCCAGGGACTCCGGGTCGGTGAACCCGAACGCGGTGCTCCACGGCAGGCCGATGTAGGGGCGGAAGTTGCGTTCGAGTCGCCAGCCGTGGGCGCGGAACCGGGCCAGCAGGTCGGCGGGGAGTGCGCCGAGCATGGCGCGGGTGTCGCCGAGGAGCGTCTCGCCGCCGGTGGTGGGCTCGGCGGCGCAGGACATCAGGAGGACGCGGGGGGCGCGTACCCCGAAGGACTGTTCGTGGTGCAGGCACATCTCGCGGTCGGCGCCCCACTCCGGCGCGGAGCTGACCCCGCCGCCCAGGTCGGTGGTGGGGGCGAACCGTTCCTGGCCGGTGGCCTCGGCCAGGCCGAGGGCGTCACGGACCAGAGCCAGATCGAGGGGGGTACGCACGTCCAGGCCCCGCACCAGCACCGCACCGGTCCGCGCCAGCGCCCCGGTGAGGGCCGGCCCGTGCTGCCGGAGCCAGGCGGCACGAGCCCCGCTGCGGTCCACTGAGGACCCCGCGAGCAGTGACCCTGTCGACCCGGAGCCGGAGGTCGGTTCCGCGCCGTCGAACCCGGTCGCCTCGAACGTCTGCACGGTCACAGCCCCGCCTCCTTGTCCACGATCGCCGCCAGCTCCCCGAGTACCGGGTGCGCCAGCAGCTGCGGCAGTGTGATCAGCCCGTCGAGTTCGGCCACCATCCGCAGCGCCGACAACGACGCCCCGCCGACCTCGAAGAAGTGCGCGTCCGCGCCGATCCGGTCGACCGGCACGTCGAGCGCGACCGCCCAGGCGGCGGCCAGGCGTTCCTCGGTGGCGGTGCGCGGGGCGGCCCCGGCGGTGGTGCCCGGGGCCGTCCCGGCGGCGGACGGGCCGGTCAGGGTCTGCGCGTGGGCGGTCAGCGCCCGCTTGTCGACCTTGCCGTTGGGGTTGAGGGGGAGCCGGTCGACGGCGACCAGCTGGTACGGGACCGAGGAGGCGGGTAGGGCCGCCCGCAGGTGGGCGCGCAGGTCGGTGTCGGTGAGGCCGTCGCCGGTCTCGTAGAAGGCGACCAGGCTCTTGCCGACGCCGGGCATGGGGGTGACGATGACGGCGGCGGCGAGTACCCGGGGATGGTCGAGGATCCGGGCCTCCACCTCGCCGAGTTCGATCCGGATCCCGTTGACCTTGACCTGTTCGTCGCGCCGGCCGTGGAACTCGACGGAGCCGGTGGGCAGCCAGCGGCCGAAGTCGCCGGTGCGGTAGATCCGCTCGCCGGGGCGGAACGGGTCCTCGCCGAACGCCAGGGCGGTGCGCTCCGGGTCGTTGACGTACCCGCGTCCGACGCACACCCCGGAGACGACGATCTCGCCCGGGGTGCCCAGGGGGACGAGGCGGTCGTCGGGGTCGAGGATGTAGAGGACGACGTTGGTGACGGGGCGGCCGACGGGGGTGAGTTCGCCGGCCGGTACCCCGGACATGATCTCGTGGTTGGTGTCGTCGGACGCCTCGGTGGCCCCGTACGCGTTGACGAGGCGGATGTCGGGGAACCGGGCGAACCAGCGGGTGACGAGGGTCCGGTTCAGGGCCTCGCCGGTCGCGCTGACGAACCGGACGCCGCCGAGGTCCACGTCGGGGGAGTCCTCGGCGATCCGGAGCAGGACGTCCAGATAGGACGGTACGACCTGCACGACGGTCGCGCCGCTGGCCGCCACCGTGGCCAGGAAGCCGCGCACGTCGAGGATCTCGTCGCGGGTGGCGATCAGGGTGCTGCCGCCCAGCATCAGGGGCGCGATCAGCTGCCACAGCGAGATGTCGAACGTCTGCTGCGCCTTCTGCACGACCCGGCTGTCGGCGTCCAGCTCGAAGTCCGCGATCTTCGCTACCAGGTGGTTGATCATGCCGTGGTGGGTGCACATCGCACCCTTGGGCCGCCCGGTGGACCCGGACGTGAAGTAGATGTACGCCAGCTGGTCGAGCCCGACCGCCACCCCCGGGTCGGTGGCGGGGTGCCCGGCGTCGAGGAGGTCGGCGATGGCCAGCGCCACGACGCCCGGCTCCGCGAGGGCTTCGGCGAGCCCGGCGTACTCCGGCGTCCCGGCCACGTCGGGTTCGGTCAGCACGATCCGGCACCCGCTCTGCTCGCGGACCGTGGTGACCCGGGGCGCCGGGTATCCAGGCTCGGTCGGCAGGTAGGCGCCGCCCGCCTTGAGGATGCCGATGATCGCGGCCAGCCAGTGCGGGGTGCGCTCGGTCGCCGTCATCACCACCTCCTCCCGCGCCAGGCCGTGCGCCAGGAGCGCGTGCGCGATCTGGTTGGCGGCGCCGTCCAGCCAGGCATAGGAGTAGGACACCCCGGAGTGCACGACCGCGACCCTTTCCGGGTGTACGGCGGCGCGCCGGGCGAACAGTTCGTGGAACCGTCCGGTGGGCAGTTCCCGGACCTCGCCGCCGCGTTCGTGCAGCTGGTGGTGCCGTTCGGCGGCCGAGAGCAGGTCGGTGTCCTCCACCGGGGCGTCCGGGGAGGCGACGAGGGCCGCGAGGGCCGTCGCGACGTAGCCGGCGATCCGTTCCGCGTGGGCCGGGTCGGCGATCCGCAGGTCGTGCCGGACCACCAGGCTGTCGCCGTCGAGGTCCACGGTGAGCGGCACGCCGGGCGCGGCCCCGAACGCGAGGTCGACGGCGCCCTCGTCACCCGACGGGGCGCGCACCTCGTCGACCAGGTGCCGCCAGGTCACCCCCCGGGTGGTGGCCGACACGGCGCCGCGGTCCCCGTACCCGATGAGGATGTCGGTTTCGGCGGCCAGCACCCCGGCGACCCGGGCCAGGGCGGCCAGTCCCAGCACGGACGCCGGCACCCCGAACCGTGCGGCGGCGGCCGACACCCCCTCGGGCGCCGGCACCCGCACCGTCCCGTGCCCGTCGGCGGGCGCGGCGGTCCAGGACGGGAGCCTGGTCAGGGCCTCGCTCATACCAGTGCCTTCTCTCGGGGGGCCGGCGCGGCGGTGTCGCGGGCGGCGAGCACCTGGGCGCCGATCAGGTCGTCGGGCAGCGAGTCGGGCATCTCGATGTCGAGCCGGGCGAGCCGCCGGACGGTCAGCCCGAGCAGCGCGTTGACCGTCATCAGGATGCCGAAGACCACGAACGCCAGTCCGATGCCCCGCCCGGGTCCGGTGCCGAGCACCTGCCCGAACGTGGACGCCAGGCTGCCGTCCGGGGCCATCAGCGGCTCCAGCAGGCCGGTGGCCGGCACCAGGACCAGGAATCCGACGGGCAGCGTGGACCAGGTCAGGGTCTGGTTGAGGGCCAGCACCCGGCCGTGGTACCGCTGCGGCATCTTGACCTGGATGACCGTCACGTAGATGCCGTTGGCGATGGCCAGGAACAGGCCGGTGCCGAACGCGCCGACCATGATCACGAGTAGGTTCCCGCTCAGGCCGGTCAGCGCCACGAACAGGCCGGACGCGGCGATCACCAGCAGGTTGCCGACCATCCGACGGGCCCGGGGGCCGCCCCAGATCGTCATGGCCAGGCTGCCGATCACGGCGCCGAGGCCCTCGGCGAACGCGGCCCGGCCGACGTCCCCGGCCGTGCCGTGCGCGAGCACCAGGGGCGGTACCAGCAGCACGGGGGCGGCGTAGAGCAGGTTGCTGAAGCCGTGCACCAGGATGGAGGCCCTGAAGCCCGGCGCGCCCCAGTACAGGCGCAGGCCGCCGAGGACCTGCTCGCCGAAGGTCTCCTTGCGGATCCGGCCCATCAGGTTCGGGAACTTGACGGCGGCGAGCACGCTGAGCGCGAAGACGTAGCTGACCACGTCGAGGATCAGGATGCCGCGCAGGCCGATCGCGGCGAGCAGGCCGGCCGCCATCAGGGGCACGAACAGCATCGCCGTGCCGTTGATCAGCTGGGCGACCCCGTTGGCGTGTCCGAGGAACCGCTTCGGGACCAGCTGCGGGATCGAGGCGGAGAACGCGATCCGCTGGAACGTGCCGGCGAAGGAGACCACCAGCACGACGGCGTACACGGCCGCGACCGGTGGATCGCCGCGCAGCAGCAGGACGGCGAAGAGGAACTCGACGGAACCGGCCGCGAGTCCGGCCGCCATCATCAGCTTCCGCCGGTCGTACCGGTCGGCCAGCGCCCCCGCGATCGGGGTGGCCAGCAGGATCGGCAGCACCACGGTCACGCCGGAGATGCCGATCGACAGCAGGGAACCGGTGGTGACATACAGCCAGATCGGGATCGCCCAGGCCGTCAACAGCGAACCCGTGACCGAGACCAGCTGGCCCAGGGAGACCATGGTGAACTTGCTCATCGTCGGCTCGACGGGCGCGCCCAGGTCGGCGGCCTGGCCGGCCCGGGACACCGCCGACAGCCACCAGCGCCGGGCCGGCGTACCCGGCTCGGACACCGGCGGGGTGAGCTGCGCGGACTCCGCCGGCAGGTCCAGGTGCGTCCGCGTGATGATCTCCACGACGTCCTCGGCCCGGTACCGCAGGAAGAAGTGCCCGGCCTCGTCCAGCACCACCACCGCGACGGTGTCGGTGAGGAACCGCCACTCGCGGTACCGCTCCTGGTAGTAGTCGGTGATCGGGTCGCGCTCGCCGACCACGGAGATGATCGGGGCCCTGAGCTTCACGGGGTCGGTGGCCATCAGGGCGGTGAAGTGCGCCTCGGCGTTCTTGCCGTCGCTGCGCATGTTGCTGATGATCCGGTCGGCCTGCACCGGGTCCAGCTCGTCCATGTCCACGCCCATGGACTTGAGCCAGTTCGTGTAGTTCCGGTTGCCGGCCAGGTCCTCCAGCCAGGTGTTGAACCTGGTCAGCAGGCCGGTCGGCTTCGCGAACGGGAACACCCCGCCGACGTAGACGGCCTCCACCTCGCGGCCGGCGGCCTCGATCAGGCGGGCCATCTCCACGATCAGCGCGCCGCCCACCCCGCAGTGGCCGTAGAGCACCAGCGGGCCGCGGACGCGTTCGAGCACCTCGTCGGCGCACCGGCGGGCCAGCTCGTCGAACGGCAGCGAGTCCTCGTCCAGGCCGACGTCGTGGCCGGGGATCGCCACGGACAGCAGCGCGTGGCCGGCGGGCAGGGCCGAGGCGACGGTCTGGTAGACCACCGCCGAGCCGCCGCCGTAGGGCACGCAGACGTACGTGCGCTCCGGGCTCGGGTTCGGCTTCGTCAGCTCGTACAGCAGCCGCCGGGGACCGGAGTCCGCCTCCCCGCTGAGCAGGGCCGCGAGCGCCCGGACCGTCGGGTTCTGGAACAGGTCCATCACGCCGACCCGGACGTCCGTGCCCTGGGTGAGCGGCCGGAGCCGGGCCGCGACCTGGGTGAGCAGCAGCGAGTGCCCGCCGAGCGCGAAGAAGTCGTCGTCGATGCCGACCCGTTCGACGCCGAGGACGTCGCACCAGATGCCGGCGACGGTGGTCTCGACCTCGGTGCGCGGCGCGACGAACTCCTTGTCGGAGACCGTGGCCACCTCGGGCAGCGGGAGCCGGGCCCGGTCGAGCTTGCCGTTGGGGGACAGCGGCAGTGCGGGCAGCCGGACGAACGCCGACGGCACCATGTAGTCGGGCAGCCGCAGCAGCAGGTCCGCGCGCAGGGCGGCGGCGTCGGGCTCGGCGTCGGTGACCAGGTACGCGACGATCCGCTTGTCGCCCGGGTGCACCTCGACCACGGCCACGGTGACGTCCCGGGTGTCGGCGCGCTCGCGGAGCACCATCTCGATCTCGCCGAGTTCGATCCGCAGGCCGCGCAGCTTGACCTGCCCGTCGGCCCGGCCGAGGAACTCGACCTGCCCGTCGGGCCGCCAGCGGGCCAGGTCGCCGGTCGCGTAGAGCCGGGTGCCGGGCGCCCCGAACGGGTCGGGGACGAACCGTTCGGCGGTCAGGGCCGGCCGGCGGTGGTAGCCGCGGGCGACCTGGACCCCGCCGATGTGCAGTTGGCCGACGGCCCCGACGGGTACCTCGCGCAGGTGCTCGTCGAGGATGTGCACCCGGGTGTTGGCGATCGGCGCGCCGATCGGTACCCGGGTCCGGCCGGCGAGAGCCCCGGGGGCGCAGTGCCAGGCGGTCACGTCGATCGCGGCCTCGGTCGGCCCGTACAGGTTGTGCAGGCTCACCCAGGGCAGCACCTCCGTGCACCGCCGGGCGAGCTCGACGGGCAGCTCCTCGCCGCTGCACACGATCCGGCGCAGGGCCGCGCACCGGGCGGCGGCGGCAGCGGGGTCCTCGGCCGCGTCGATGTCGGCGAGGAACGCGGTCAGCATCGACGGTACGAAGTGGACGGTCGTGACGCCGTGCTCGCCGACCGCCTCGCGCAGGTACGCCGGGTCGCGGTGCCCGCCCGGCGCGGCCATGGCCAGCCGCGCGCCGGTGGTCAGCGGCCAGAAGAACTCCCACACCGACACGTCGAAGCCGGCCGGGGTCTTCTGCAGCACGGTGTCGTCCGCGCCGAGCCCGAACTCCGCCTGCATCCAGTCGAGCCGGTTGAGCACGCCCCGGTGCGCGTTGACGACGCCCTTGGGCCGCCCGGTCGAGCCGGAGGTGTAGATCAGGTACGCGGCCGCGTCCGTGGGCACGACGACGTCCACGGCGTGCTCGGGCCCGTCGGTCTCCTCGTCGAGCCGCAGGTGGGTGACGCCGTCGCCGGCCACCCGGGCGGCGAGCGCGTCCCCGGCGAGCAGCAGTCCGCAGCCGGAGTCGGCGAGCATGTACCGCAGCCGGTCGTCCGGGTACTCCGGATCCAGCGGCAGGTACGCCGCCCCCGCCTTGAGGATGCCGAGCAGGCCGACGACGAGCCGCGCGCTGCGGTCCGCGCCGATCCCGACCAGGGTCTCCGGACCGGCTCCCAGGGCGACGAGCCGGTGCGCGACCCGGTTGGACGCCCGGTCCAGTTCCGCGTAGGTCAGGGATCCGCCCGCGTCGGTCACGGCCACCGCGTCGGGGGCGCGCCGGGCCTGCTCGGCGAACCGCGCCGGCAGCGAGGAGTCCGGCAGGGCCGGTACCTCCGTGGCGTTCCAGCCGCGCAGCAGGTCGCGCTCGCCCGCGTCGAGGAGTGCCAGCTCGGAGACCGGCGCGTCGGGCCGGGCCACCAAGTCGGCGAGCAGCGTGCCGAACGACCCGGCGAGCCGGGCCACCGTGTCGGCGCCGAACAGCGCGGTGTTGTAGACGAACCGGCACTGCAGGCCGCCGCCCTCGACCGGGTACGCGTGCAGCTCCAGGTCGAACCGGGTCGCGGGCAGCTCGACCGGCCGCCAGGACAGGTCGGGGGAGTCCGGGTCGGTCGGCGGGGTGTAGTTCTGGAGCACCAGCATGGCCTGGAACAGTGCCGAGCGGCTCACGTCGCGGACCAGGTGCAGCTCGCTGATGACCTGCTCGAACGGCACGTCCTGGTGCGCGAGCGCGTCGAGGACCCCGTCGCGGGTCCGGTCCAGCAGCGCGCCCACCGTGGGGTCGCCGCTGAGGTCCGCGCGCAGCGGCAGCATGTTGACGAACATGCCCACCACGTCGTCGAGGTCGGGGCGCGACCGGCCGGCCACGGGGGAGCCGATCGCGAAGTCGTGCTGACCGGAGTACCGGCCGAGCAGGGTCTGGTACCCGGCGAGCAGGGCCATGAACAGGGTCGCCCGGTGCGCCTGGCCCAACTCGGTCAGCGCCGTGACCAACGGGCCCTCGAGGCGGAAGTGGTGCGAGGCCCCGTCGAAGGACTGGGTCGGCGGCCGGGGCGCGTCGGTCGGCAGCTCCAGCGCGGGCACGGCGGCGAGTTGCTGCAGCCAGTAGTCGAGGTGGCGGCGGACCCCGGGCCCGGCCATCTGCTCGCGCTGCCAGGCCGCGAAGTCGCCGTAGCCGACCGGGGTGCGCCGGGTGGTGGGGACGCCGGACCGGAGCCCCTCGTAGGTACCCGACAGGTCGGCCAGCAGGGTGTCGTTGGACCAGCCGTCGGTGACGATGTGGTGCAGGTCGACCAGCAGCAGGTACTTCTCGCCCCCGGCCACCCGCCACACCGCGGCACGCATCAGCGGCCCGGTGGCCAGGTCGAACGGCCGCAGCGCGGCGAGCGCCATCTCGGCCTCGGCGGTGGCCACGTCGGCCACGTCGTGCACCGGCAGCTCCACGTCCGACGGCGGGTCCACGACCACGGTCGGCCTGCCGTCGGAGGTCGCGGGGAACCGCATCCGCAGGCTCTCGTGCCGGGCCCGGACCTGGGTCAGCGCGGCGGCGAGCAGCACCAGGTCCAGGTCGGACCCGAACCGCACCAGCAGCGGGGACCCGTAGGCCGCCGTGCCGGGCGCGAACTGCTCCATGAACCAGACCCGCTCCTGCGCGTACGACAGCGGCGGGGCGTCCCCGTCCGGCCGGCGCGGGATGCCCGACTCGGTCGGCGCGGCCCGGCGGCGCAGCCGGGCCTCCATCGCGGCCCGTTTCGGATCGGCCACGCTCTCCACGGCGGTCATGGCGTCCCCTCGGGTGCGTTCTCGGTGTCGTCCAGTTCCTGCAGCAGCACCTTCTCGACCTGCGCGGCGACTCCGGCCACGGTGGTGTCGACGAAGAACGCCTGGATCGGCAGGTCGATCTCGATCGCGGCGCTGATCCGCGCGATCACCCGCAGGGCGAGCAGCGAGTGCCCGCCGAGCGTGAAGAAGTTGTCCAGCGCGCTGATCCGGGGCACGCCCAGGACCTCGGACCAGACCTCGGCGACCAGTTCCTCGGCGGCGGTGCGGGGCGCGACGAACTCGGCCGCCACCTCGACGGCCTCCGCGCTCTCCGGCGCGGGAGCGGGCGCGACACCAGCATCGAATGTGGACAGTCGCGCCGTCGGGTCGGCGAGGACGGCGGACAGCACCCGCAGGTACCCGTCGACCATGGTCCGCGCGTCGGACTCGGTGAACACGTCCGTGCTGTACTCCAGCCGGCCCCGGTCCACGCAGATCTCCAGCAGCAGGTCGTCCTCCGCCGCCGTCGCCCGACCGCTGAAGCCCAGGTCGACGTAGTTGAAGCCGAGCTGGTAGACCGGCGGCACCCCGGGGAGGCGGTGCGCGCCGACCAGCTCGACCAGCTTCTGGAACGGCATGTCCTGGTGGTCCCAGACGCTGAGCTGCCGGTCGCGGACCCGCGACACCAGCTCCGTGAACGTCGGGTCGCCGGACACGTCGATCCGGGACACCGCCAGGTTGACGAACATGCCGATCAGCGCCCGGGTCTCGGGCATCTCCCGGCCCGCGACCAGCACGCCGACGACCACGTCGGTCGCGCGGGACAGCTGGTGCACCAGCGCCGCGTACCCGGCCAGCATCACCATGAACGGGGTCGCCCCGCACCGCTGCGCCAGCCCCGGCACGCCCTCGACGATGTCGTCGGTGAGCCCGAACCGGATCTCCGACCCGGCGTAGCTGCGCTCGGCCGGGCGGACCCGGCTCGCGGGCAGGGTGTGCACGGCGGGCAGGCCGGCGAGTTCCCGGCTCCAGAACGCGTTGAGTTCGGCGAGCCGGCCGGCCGCCATCCCGTCGCGCTGCCACACCGCGTGGTCGGCGTACTGGACCGCCAGCTCCGGCAGCACCGGCGCGCGGCCCTCGACCGCCGCCGCGCACAGCTCGAGCAGCTCGGCCTTCAGGTTCCGGATGGCCTCGAGGTCGAACAGCGTGTGGTGCGCGACGACCAGGAACACCCAGTCGGCGGCCCCGCGCCGGGCGAGCGTGCCCCGCCACAGCGGCGGGTCCACGAGGGACAGTTCCGCGCCGTCCATGCCGGCGAGCAGCGCCCGGATCCGGGCGTCGGCCTCGGCGGCCGGGAGCGCGGACAGGTCGAGCTGGTCCACGGGCAGGGCGATGTCCGGGTGCACGACCTGCATCAGGACGCCGTCGTCGATCCGGAACGAGGTGCGCATCGTCTCGTGCCGCTCGCACACCGCGCGCAGCACGTCGCCGAGCTGCTCGTACGACAAAGCGTAGGGCAGCTCGATCTCGCCGACCACGTGGTACAGCGGCACGTCCCGCGCGAGCTGGCTGGCGAACCAGACCCGCTCCTGCGCGTAGGACGCCGGCACCACGAAGACGTCAGTCACCGTCTCGGTCATCACGCACCCGCCATCGTCCGGCGCAGGCTGAGCGGACGCAGGTCGGTCCACTCCGCCTCGATCCGGGCCAGGCACTCCTCCCGGGTACCGGTGAACCCGGTCGCGTGCCAGCCGGCCGGCAGTTCCCTGCCCTCGGCCCACACGGAGTACTGCTCCTCGTCGTTGCGGACGACCGCGTAACGTGTCCCGCTCATCACTGCCCCCTCGCCGTTGTGGTGGTCGTGTTCTGGCCGGCGCGCGGCCTCGGTAGCCTCGGGATGCTCGTCTCGGCCGCCGGCGCCGCCGCCTGGGGCGCGTCGCGCAGGCCCTGGACGACGAGTGCCATCCCGGCCACGGTCGCCGTCTCGAACAGGCTGCGCATCGGCAGCTTGACGCCGACCGTCTTGCGGATCTGCGAGATGAGCTGCACCGCGACCAGGGAGTTCCCGCCGAGTTCGAAGAAGTCGTCGTCCGCGCCGACCGCGTCGATGCCGAGGACGTCGCGCCAGACCCCGGCCAGGGTGGTCTCCAGTTCGGTGCGCGGCGCGACGTACCCCTCGCGGTGGGTCGTGTCGAGCGCCACCGGTTCCAGGTCGCCGGCCACGGCCTCCTGGGTGAGGCCCGCGACGCCCGCGAAGACCTGGGCCAGCGGCTGTGCGGTGATCACCACCTGCCGACCGAGGTCCCGGCCGAGCAGCCTGCGGAACGCCTCGGTCCCGTCGGCCAGGCCGATCCCGGTCGCGGTGGAGGCCACCGGACCGGGGCGGTGGCCGGCGGCGTGCGCGCCCTGGCGCACGGTGTCGGTCATCGCCGCGGTGTCGATCCGGCGCAGCACGAAGTCGCTGATCGCCACGAGTTCGCGGCCGTCGGCGTCGTACAGCGACAGGTCGGCGGACACGATCTCCCCGCCGCCGCCGGGCCGGTACCGCAGGTGGCTGTAGAGCCCGGCCGGCAGGGCCGCGCGGACCACCAGCCGGCCGTAGCCCATCGGCAGGTACTGGCCCTCGGCCGTCAACCCGAACGAGGTGGCCTCGTCCAGCAGGGCCGGGTGCAGCACCCACCGGGCCAGGTCGGCCGCCGCCGCCCCGGGCAGCTCCAGCACCGCGAACTGCTCGTCCTGGCCCACCTCGACCCGGCGCAGGCTCCGCCAGTGCGCGCCGAACGTGAGCAGCCCGGAGCCGGAACGCTCGCCCCCGGCGCCGATGTCGTGCGCGGCGAGCTGGCAGCGGGCCCGGACGGCCGCGAGGTCCACGACCGGGGCCGGACCGGGATCGACCCAGCCGGCGGTCCCGCGCACGTGGGTCTCGCTGGCGCCGGCGCTCACGCTGGTCACCTCGAAGTCCCAGCCGTCGTCGCCGTCGGTGAACGCGACCCGCACCTCGGCCCCGCTGCCGTCGGCGACCGCCATCGGCCGGACGAAGACGACGTCGCGCAGCTCGACGGCCTGGCCGGGCTCGCCGGGGCGGGCCGCCGCGAAGGCCGCGCGGACGTTCTCCAGGTGGCCGGTGCCCGGCATCACCGGTACCCCGGAGATGCGGTGTTCGTCGAGCACCCAGTGCGTGTCGGGCGCGACCACGCCGCCGCACCACGGCAGCGCCGCGCCGTCGGAGGCGTGCCGGGCGGTGATCACCGGGTGGTCGACCATGGCGACCCGGTCGCCGCGTTGCAGGGCCCGGAACCCGGCGGGCGCGGCCACCTCGGCGGCCATCCCGACCTCGAGCCAGCCGCCCCAGTTGAGCGCGGTGACCCGGGCGTCCCAGCCGTGCGCGCCCCGGGCGTAGGAGTCCAGGAAGCTGTTGGCCGCGCAGTAGTCGACCTGACCGAAGCCGCCGGTCACCGCCGTGACGGAGGAGAACAGGGCGACGAAGTCCAGGGTCAGGTCGCCGAACGCGCCGTGCAGGGCGAGTGTGCCCCGCACCTTGGGGGCCAGCACCGCCTCCGCTGCGGCCCGCTCCTTGACCTCGGCCATGCCCCCGCCGGGGACGCCGGCCGCGTGCACGATCCCGTCGAGCCGCCCGTACGCGGCCAGGGTCTTCTCCCGCACCGCCCGCAGGTCGGCCACGTCGGTCACGTCGGCGGCGAGCACCAGCACCTCCGCGCCGGCCTGCCGCATCCGGCGCACCGCCGCGATGGCCCGGCCGGACCGGTCGGAGACGCCGTGCACGGCCAGGTGCCGGTCCCACTCCTCCTCCGGGGGCAGCGGCGAGCGGGCCAGCAGCACCAGCCGGGCCCGGACCCGCTGGGCGAGGTCCTCGGCGAGGGTGATGCCGAGGCCGCCGAGCCCGCCGGTGACCAGGTAGACGCCCTCCTCGCGGAGTCCGGTGCCGCCGGCCGGCACGGTGACCGGCCGGTAGTCCGGGGTCCAGCGGTGCCCGCCGCGCAGCGCGACCGCCCCGGCCAGCTCGCGGAGCAGTTCGGCCACCAGGTCGGCCGGCCGGGTGGATCCGGCGATGTCGAGGTGGCGCACCGTCACGGCCGGGTACTCCAGCGGCACGACCTTCGCGATGCCCGCCACGGTGGCGTGCTCCGGCCGGGTGGCGTCCTCGCCGGTCACGTCCTGCGTTCCGGTGGTCACGATGTCCAGGTGCGCGGTGAGCTGGGCGGCGGCCACGGACTGCACCAGGTGCAGCAGGCTGAAGAAGCCCAGGTCCTGGGCCCGCCAGGCGCTGTCGGGGTCCCCGCCGGACGGCTCGCCGGCCAGTGCCCAGGCGTGCACCACCCGGGACGGGAGGCCGCCGGAACCGGCGAGGTCGGCGAGCAGCAGGTCGTAGTCGTGCGGCTCGGCCGGGCGGAGCGCGTACCCGTCGGACTCGTGGGTGAAGGTGTCTCCCGGGCGGACCCGGACGACGTCCACCCCGGCGGCGCGCAGCCCGTCCGCGACGGTGGTGCCCTCGTCGAACACCAGGCACCGTTCGAACACCGCACCCGGCTCCGTCGGTGGTTCCTGCCGCCACACCGGGACCGTGAACCACTCGTCCACGGGGCGCGGACCGGACGCCGCGGTCGCGGTCGCGGTGAGGTCGGCCACGGTCGGCTCGATCCAGTGCCGCTTGCGCTCGTACGGGTACGGCACCAGCGGCACCCGCCGGCCGCGGTCCCCGAACGTCTCCCCGTCCAGCGCGACCCCGCACGCCCACAGCTGGCCGGCCGTCGCGTACAGCGTCTCCAGGTCGCTCTTCGGCTCCCCGGGCGCGGGCAGGCTCGCCAGCGGCGCGACGGCGCCCCGGGCCAGGTGCATCCGGGCGAGCCCGGCCAGCTGGCGGCCCGGCCCGCACTCCACGAGCAGCCAGTCCCCGTCGGACAGCAGCCGCTGGACGCAGTCGCCGAACCGGACGGCTTCGCGCAGGTGCCGGGCCCAGTACGACGGGTCGGTCGCGTCCCCGGGGCTGATCCAGTCCCCGGTCAGGTTGGACAGGAACGCGCCCTGCGGGGCCCGGCGCTCCACGGCCTCCACCAGCTGGTGGAACTCGGCCAGGATCGGCTCCATCATGGGCGAGTGGAAGGCGTGCGAGGTACGCAGCGCCTTGTGCCCGACCCCGTCGGCGTCGAGCCGGGCCGCGAACTCCTCGACCAGCGGCGTCGGGCCGGCCACCACGCAGGCCGCCGGCCCGTTGACCGTGGCCACGGACAGCCCCTCGGGCAGCCGGCCGACCAGCTCGGCCTCGTCGAGGCGCACCGCGAGCATCGCGCCGGCCGGCATCGACTGCATCAGCCGGCCCCGCGCGGCGACCAGGCGCAGCGCGTCGGCGAGGTGGAACACCCCGGCGAGCGTCGCGGCCACGTACTCGCCGATCGAGTGGCCGATCATGCCGGCCGGGGTCACGCCCCACGACGCCCAGAGCCGGGCCAGCGAGTACTCCACGACGAACAGCGCCGGCTGGGTCACCTCGGTCTCGTTCAGCCGCGCGGCGTCCCCGTCCCCGGACAGCAGCAGGTCCCGCAGTTCACGGCCGAGATCCCCGCCGAGGACCTGGAGGCACTCGTCCACGGAGCGGCGGAACACCGGCTCGGTCCGGTACAGCTGCGCGCCCATCCCCACGTACTGCGCGCCCTGGCCGGAGAACAGGAACGCCACCCGGTGCGCCTGCACCGGCCCGGTCGTGGTCAGCCGGCGCTTGCGGTCCCCGAGTGCCTTCGCCGCGTCGGCGGTGTCGGCGGCGGTCACGGCGAGCCGGTGCGGCAGGTCGCGGCGGCCGACCCGCAGGGTGTGCGCCACGTCGGCCAGGTCCAGCTCCGGGTGCGCCGCCAGGTGCTCGGCGAGCCGCTCGGTGAGCGTCGTGAGCGCGGTGGCGGTCCGCGCCGACACCTGCACCAGCTGGGTCGGCCGGGCGGACCGGTCGCGCTCCTCGGCCGCGGGGGCCTCCTCCAGGACCGCGTGCGCGTTGGTCCCGCCGATCCCGAACGAGCTGACCCCGGCCCGGCGCGGGCCGTCCGGCTGCCACCGGGCGAGCGCCGCGTTGACGTAGAACGGGCTGGTGTCCAGGGCGAGCTTCGGGTTGGGCCGCTCGAAGTGCAGGCTCGGCGGGATCATGCCGTGCTCGATGGACAGCACCGTCTTGATGATCCCGGCGATGCCGGCGACCGGACCCAGGTGGCCGATGTTCGTCTTCACCGAGCCCAGCCCGCACCAGCCGATGTCGTCGGTGTCCTGGGAGAACACGCTCGACAGGGCGCTGACCTCGATCGGGTCGCCCAGCGCGGTGGCCGTGCCGTGCGCCTCGACGTAGGTGATGGTGCGCGGGTCCACGCCCGCGACCCCGAGCGCCTGGGCGACGACGACGGCCTGGCCCTCCATGCTGGGCGCGGAGAAGCTGACCTTGTGCGCGCCGTCGTTGTTGACCGCGCTGCCCCGCACGACGGCCCGGATGTGGTCGCCGTCGGCCAGCGCGTCGGACAGCCGCTTGAGGAGGACCGCGCCGCCGCCGCTGCCCCACAGGGTGCCGGTGGCCGAGGCGTCGAACGTCCGGGTCCGGCCGTCGGCGGAGATGATGCCGCCCTCGGAGTGCTGGAAGCCGATCCCGTGCGGCAGTTCGATGGACGCGCCGCCGGTCAGCGCCATGTCGCACTCGCCGTTGCGCAGCGCCTCGGAGGCGATGTGGAACGCGACCAGGGTGGTCGAGCACGCCGTGTGCAGGGTCAGGCTCGGGCCGCGCAGGCCCAGGTTGTGCGACACGTGGGTGGCGAGGTAGTCGGGGTGGGTGCCGGTCAGGATCGACAGGCTGCCGGCCGAGCCCATCACGGCCGGGTTGCGGCGGATGTTGCGCCACTGGTACTCGTCGGCGCCGACGCCGCCGTACACGCCGATCTCGCCCGGGTAGCGGGCCGGGTCGTAGCCGGCGTCCTCCAGCGCGGCGTGCGCGAGCTCCAGGAACAGCCGGTGCTGCGGGTCACGCAGTTCCGCCTCGCGCCGGGAGATCCCGAACAGCTGGGCGTCGAAGCTCTCCATCTCGTCGAGGACCAGGGCGGCGGGCACGAAGCCGGGGTCGCTGACCTCGTCCTCGGGCGCGCCCATGGCCCGCTGCTCGTCGAGGGTGTAGTCCCGGGTGGAGTCGACGCCCTCCACGAGGTTGCGCCAGAACTGCGCGAGGGAGCCGGCCCCGGGGAGGCGGCAGGCCATCCCGATCACGGCGATGGGTTCCACTACTGCTTCGTCGTCGTTCATGCGTCACGGCCCTTCTCGTCCGCGGCCGCTCGGACCGTGGTTGTGCGGCGGGTACGGTCACGGCGCGCGGCCACACGGTGTGCGGCGCGGTCGAGTCCCGGGGTGCGGGTGGTGCCGTCCAGGTGGGCGCCCAGCGCCCGGATGTTGGGGTGCCGGAACAGGTCGAGGATGTCCACGTCGCGTTCCAGCAGCGCGGACAGCCGGGCCTGCACGGCGGCGATGGCCAGCGAGTGGCCGCCGATCTCGAAGAAGTTGTCGCCGGTACCGACCCGGGGCAGCCCCAGCACCTCGCACCACGTACCGGCGATCAGCCGTTCGGTGTCCGTGGCCGGGGTGTCGGCCCCGCCGCCCGTGGGCCGGGTGCTGGGCCGGGGGAGCGCGGCGCGGTCCACCTTGCCGTTCGGGGTGAGCGGCAGGGCGGGCAGCAGGGTCAGGGTGGCCGGGACCGCGTGCCCGGGCAGCAGGGTGCCCAGGTGGGCGCGCAGGCCCTCGACGGTCAGGCCCGCGGCGGGCACCGCGTACCCGCGCAGGACCGTCTCGCCCTGGTCGGTCTCGGCGAACACGGTGGCGGTGCGCACGTCCGGGTGGGCCAGCAGGGCGGCCTCGACCTCGCCGAGTTCGAGCCGGAAGCCCCGGATCTTGACCTGGTCGTCGCCGCGCCCGGCGAGCAGCACGTCGCCGTCGGGCAGGTAGCGGCCCAGGTCCCCGGTGCGGTACTCCGCCCCGTCGGCCGAGAACCGGTCCCGGCTCCGGGCGACGTCCAGGACGCCGTCGGTCGCGTAGCCCTCGGCGAGGTACCGGCTGCGGATCACGACCTCGCCGAGTTCCCCGACGCCGGCCGGTTGCCCGGCGGGGCCGAGGACCAGCAGCTGCGCGCCGTCGACGCCCCGGCCGACCGGTACCGGTCCGGTGGCCGGGTGGTCCGTGCCGACCGGGTGGTGCGCCTGGGCCTGCGGGGTCTCCGTGGTGCCGTACAGGTTCACGATCCGCGCGCCGGGGGCGAACCGGCGCAGCCGGGCCACGTCGGCGTACCCGAGCTGGTCGCCGCCGCACGCCACGAGGCGCAGCGCCGGGGCCGACCCGCCGGGGACGGCCGCCAGGACCCGGGCCAGCGGCGGGGTCAGGTGCGCCACGGTGACGCCCTCGGCCGCGAGCCACCCGGCGAGGCGCACCGGGTCGCGGGGCAGGTCCCCGGGCGGCACGTGCAGGGTGGCGCCCAGCGCCAGCGGCACGAACACGTCGCGGAGCAGCGGGTCGTGCGCCACCCCGGCGAGGAGCGCGAACCGGTCGTCGGGACCCAGACCGAACTGCGACGGGTACCAGTCGAGGAAGTGCGCCAGGGGCCGCTCGCCGGCCAGGACGGCCTTCGGTTCGCCGGTGGTGCCGGAGGTGAAGGAGAGGTAGCCGCGTCCGGAGGCGGTGTCCTCCGTGGCCGCGGGCACCCCGGCGGGCACGGTCAGCACCGGCAGCCCGCCCAGCTCGGCCGGCACGGCCGCCCCCGGGCACACCAGCAGCGCCCCGCACCCGGCCGCCCGGACCTGGGCGGCCAGCCGGGCCGGCGGCAGGGTGGCGTCGAGCACGGCCCACCGGGCGCCGCTGGCCAGTACCCCGAGCAGGAGTCCTGGAAGTTCGACGTGTCTGCGGGCCAGCACGCCGACCGCCCGCCCGGCCCCGATCCCGGCGCCCGCGACGGCGGCGGTGGTCCGGTGGCGCAGGTCGACGAGCTGGCCGTAGGTGAGGGTGCCGCCCTCGCCGGTGACCGCGGTCGCGTCCGGTCGCGCGGCGGCGACGGCCTCGATCCGCTCGACCACCCCGGGGCCGTCCCAGTCCCCGAGGGGCTCGGCGGGGTCGGGCAGGACCGATCCGGGGGTACGCAGCGACGCCGCCCCCACCGCTGCCCCCGGCGCGCCGACCAGGTCCCCGACCAGCCGGGTGTACCCGTCGAGCAGCGCCCCGATCCGCTCCGGGCGGTACAGGTCGGGGTTGTACACGGCCTGCAGGTCCCAGCCGTCGGCGTTCTCCGACAGGTACAGGGTCAGGTCGAACAGCGAGCCGGGCAGCCCGGCGGGCACCGGCTCGGCGGCGATCCCGGGCAGCTCCAGCCGGGGCTGGGCGAAGTTGTACATGTTGAACAGGACCTGCACGAGCGGGTTGCGGGTCAGGTCGCGCTCGACGCCCAGCGTGGTGACGACCCGTTCGAGGGGGGTCGCCGACCGGGCCAGCGCGGCGGTCAGGGCCTCGGCGCAGGTCCGCACGTGCTCGGCGAAGTCGGCGGTGTCGTCCACGGCGAGCCGGAGCGGCACGGTGTCGACACAGAAGCCGATCATCGGTTCGAAGGCCGGGTGGCCACGGTCGGCGACCGGTACCCCGATGATCAGGTCCTTCTGCCCGGTGAGGCGGCGCAGCAGCTGGGCGAAGCCGGCCAGCAGCACCACGTACGGGGTGGTGCCGAGCCGGGCGGCCAGGTCCCGGACCGCCCCGGCGGCGTCGAGGCCGGCCCGCGCGCTCGCGCCCCGGAACGTCTGCACGGCCGGCCGGGGCTTGTCGCGGGGCAGGTCGAGGACCGTGGGCGCGCCGCGCAGCCGGTCCGTCCACCAGGCGAGTTCGTCGTCGGAGCGTTCGCGTTCGGCCTGCCAGGCCACGTAGTCGGCGAAGGTGGCCGGCAACGCGGGGAGGCCGGGGGAGGTTCCGGCGAGCTCGGCGGCGTACGCGGTGGCCAGGTCCCGGTACAGCAGGTCCTGGGACCAGCCGTCGAACACCGTGTGGTGCACGGTGAGCGCGAGCAGGTACTCGTCGGCGGCGAGCCGGAGCAGCCGGACCCGCCACAGCGCGTCCCCGGCCAGGTCGAACCGCCGCTGGGCCTGCCGTTGCAGCCACCGTTCGGGGTCCTGGTCCTCGTCGACCGGCACGGTCACGGGGAGCCCCGCGGGGTCCACCACGACATAGGGCGCCCCGGCCGTGTCGGGGAACCGCCAGCGCAGCACCTCGTGCCGGGCGGCGACGGCACCCAGGGCCCGGCCCAACGCGGCGGGGTCCACCGGCCCGCGCAGCCGCTCGGCGAACGCGATGTTGTACGCGGGGGTGTCCCCGGCGAGCCTCTCCACGAACCACACCCGGCGCTGGGCGCCCGACATGGCCGGCACCTGGCCGGGTCGCACCGGCAGCTCCACGTGCCCGGCGGCCTTCTCGGCCCGGTCCGCGAGCCCGCCGAGGGTGCGGCCGAGGAAGACGTCCTCCACGGTGACGGCCCGGCCCGGGTCGGCGCGGACCGCCTCGACCAGGCGCATCGCCAGCAGCGAGTGCCCGCCGTGGGCGAAGAAGTCGTCGTCGAGGCCGGGGGAGGAGACGCCGAGGACCCGGGACCAGGCACGGGAGACGGCGTGTTCGAGGGGGGTGGCGGGGGCGCGGCGTCCGGCGTCCGGAGCGGCCTGGTGCAGCCCCCGCAGCGAGGCCATGTCCACCTTGCCGGAACTGTTCAACGGCAGCGCCCCGAGCCGCACCACCCGGGTGGGCACCATGTACCCCGGCAGCAGGTCGGCGCAGTACTCCCGCAGCGCGCCCAGATCCGGCGCGCCGTCCGGCGTCAGGTACGCCACCAGCTCCGGCAGCCCCGATACCCCGACCGCCACATCGGTGACCGCCTGCGCGACGTCGGCGTGCCCGCGCAGCACGGCCTCGATCTCGCCGAGTTCGACCCGCTGGCCGGCGACCTTGACCTGCCGGTCGAGGCGTCCCAGGTGGACGATGCCGTGTTCGGGGGTGCGGACCACCCGGTCACCGGTCCGGTACAGCCGGGCCCCGGGGACGTCCCCGAACGGGTCGGGCACGAACTTCTCCGCGGTCAGCCCGGGGCGGCCGAGGTAGCCGCGCACCACGTGCGGGCCGCCGATGACCAGCTCGCCGGGTACGCCGTCGGCGCAGGGCACCAGATCCTCGTCGAGCACGTACGCGGCGCACTCGGGCAGCGGGTACCCGATCGGTGGGGTGGTCTCCCACACCCCGGTCACCTCGGTGCCGACGACGATGCAGGAACACTCGGTCGGCCCGTACCAGTTGAAGAACCGCCTGCCGGGCGGAGCGGACCACCGGGCCACCTGGTCGGGCCCGGGGGACTCGCCGGCCGTCAGGGCGTCGCGCAGGTCGGGCAGCCGCTCCGGGTGCAGCAGCGGCAGCAGGGCCGGGGGCAGCACGCCCCAGGTCACCCGGTGCTCCTCCAGGAACCGCTGCAACCGGGTCGCGTCGATCCGGTCCGCCTCGGGCACGAACGCGATGGAGCCGCCGCGCGACAGCGGCGGGTAGAAGTCGAGCACGGAGACGTCGAAGCCGAGCGCGGCGAACCCGACGCTGCGGCAGTCGGCGTCCAGGGCGAATTTCTCCGCCGTCGAGGTGGCGAACCGCACGGCGTTGCGGTGCTCGACCACGACGCCCTTCGGCTGCCCGCTGGACCCCGAGGTGTACATGACGTAGGCCGCGTTGTCGGGGCCCGCCGGGCAGGCCGGCACCTCGGCGAGCGCGTCGGGCACCCGCAGCAGCGTCAGCCCGCTGTCGGCGAGCGCGGCGGCCCCGGCGTCGTCGACCACCGCGACGGTCACGCCCGCGTCGGAGATCATCAGGGCGCGCCGCTCCGCCGGGTGCGCCGGATCGAGCGGCACGTACGCCCCGCCCGCGAGCTGCACGCCGAGGACGGCGCTGAGCACGCCGGGTACCCGCCGGCCGCACACGCCGACCCGGACCTCGGGGCCGACGCCGTGTTCCCGCAGGACCGCGGCGAGCGCGGCGGCCCGCCCGACCAGTTCCCGGTAGGTCACGACCGCGTCCCACTGCCGGACGGCCACCGCGTCGGGGGTCCGGGCCGCCTGGTCGGTGACCAGGTCGCACAGCAGGCCGGTCACAGGAACCGCCCGGTGGCGGCGGGCTCCGGGTCGCACACCTGGACCCGGATCTCGGAGAAGTACCGCTGGCCGGCGGCGTCGGGTACCCACGCCTCGCCGGGGGTGGGCAGCATCTCGGTGATCGTCACCCGCACGTCGTCGCCGTCGCTGAGCCGGGCGGCGCGGAGCATCGAGCAGAAGATGGTCGCGTACACCGGGCTGCCCAGGTCCACGTAGCACGGCTTGGTCTCGGTGGCGATGGAGACGAACACGGTCTCCGGCAGCCCGGCCGCGGCCCGCCAGCGCCGGACGGCCAGGAACTGGGCCTGTTCGCCCTTCACGTCGGCCAGGCCGGTGCCGCCGATCGTGGTCCGCCAGGTCTCGCGGGCCAGCACCATCCGGTCCACGGTGATCCGGGGCGTGTGCCCGGTGGCCGCGACCAGCTTGAACGCGCCCTGGGTGTGGATGCCGATCAGCTCGGCGAACATCTCGATCAGCGGCCAGCTCTCGCCCCGGCCGTGCACGACCAGCTCGCCGTCCTCGTCGGACACGGTCAGCGCCGTGACGGGGATCAGCCGGTCGGGGTCCGCGCCCGGGCCGGGCAGGATGCCCAGCTGGAAGTCGGTGTCGTTGTCCAGGCCGCCGGCCAGCCGGGCCGTGTAGCGGGGCCAGTCCAGCGGGTACAGCGGCAGCACCCGGCCGGGGCCGACGTCGGCGAGGGTGGCGGCGCGCAGCTCCTCGACCTCGTCCGAGCCGACCAGGAACAGGCCGGCGTCCAGGGTCGCCCACGCGGCGTGCAGCTCGCCCAGGACCAGGCTGAACTCGCCCCGGGCCAGGGCCTCGACGCTGGTGGCGCACAGGTGCAGGTCGGGGCTGTGCACCCGGGCGGCGGCCCAGGCGGGGCGGTCGGCGGGGAACACCTCGGCGACCGGTCCGGCCAGGTCCGCGCTGGTCAGGGCCACGGTCCGGGTGTCGTCGCCGAACCGGTCCAGCCGGAACAGCTCCGACCAGCGCCGGGTGAACTCCGCGGCGACATCGTCCACGGGGCGCTCGCCCCGGCCGAAGAAGATGCCCTGCGCCAGGTACCAGAGCTGGCCGAACGGCACGTCCGGGGTGCCCAGGTCGCGGGCCAGCTCGTCGTAGAAGTCGCGCAGCACGGCCAGGTACGCCTCCGCCGTCGCCACGGTCAGCCAGCGCGCGGCCTGCAACAGCACCCCGAACGGGCCGGCCATCGCCTCCAGCACGGCCCCGCCGATCCCGGCCTCCAGGTCGCGCACGCACTCCTCGACCACGAGGGTCCGGCCGGCGTACATCTGCCCGGCCCGGCGCTCGGCCTCCTGGCCGGTCAGCTCGACGAAGATCTCATTCAGCGCGGCCAGCGCCGCCTGCACCGCGTGCGGGTCGCCGCCGGCCGCCTCGATGGCGTCGCGGCCGGCCCGCAGCCGGGCCAGCCCGTCCAGTGCATTGTCCCGCAGGTCCGGTTCGCCGATCCCCGCGAGGCGTTCGGCCAGCACGTCCTCGGCGTTCATCCGCATCGGCAGGTCGACGTCCCACCGCACCAGGCCGCGCTCCGCGAGCAGACCGAGCAGGATCAGAGCGTCTTCCGGGGTACGCAACGGCGAGCCCTCCGCCGCGACGGCCGCCCGGGCCACCTCGATCGCGGGCCGCCACCCGTCGCACGCCGCCAGCAGCACCGCCTCGGCGGGGGACAGCGGCAGCGGCGCCTGGGCGACCCGGACCAGCTGGCGCCCGTCCAGCGTCAACTGGGGCGAGACGGACGGCGCCAGCCACCGCCGGGCGCGCGGGTCGGCGGTGACGGCCTCGGCGAACGCGGACAGGGCCCAGTGCTCGAAGAACACCCGGCGCGCGCGGACCAGCCCGGGGCCGGGGGTCGCGGTCACGTTCGGGCCCTGCGGGTCGAGGTCGATCCACGAGGTCGGGCCGAAGAAGCCGACGGTCTCGTTCTTGGAGCAGTACCGCTGCCAGTACTGGGCGACCATCTCCTCGCGCTGGCGGCGCTTGGAGTTGCGCGGCGCGACCGGGCCCTGGTTCGCGATGCCGTCGAGGGCGTACAGGGCGTTGCGGTTCTGCCAGGTCACCGCCTCGCGGAACAGCGGGTCGGTGGCGATGGCCCAGATCTCGGCGCTGACCTGGGCGGCGGCGGACTCGTACGCCTTGGCGTACCCGTCGGCGTCGAGCAGGCCGTCGAGGTGCGCGTCGGCGGCCTGGGCCAGGTCGGCGGCGGTGAGCCGGTTGAGGCCGTCGGCGGGGAAGCCGGTGGTGCGCAGCAGCGCCTGCCGCCAGACGGTCCAGTCGGTGCCGGGCAGGGGGACGTGGTGCGGGGCGGGACCGGGGCGAGGGGGAGCGGCCCGGCGGGTCGGGGACTTCGCCGCCGAGCCGTCGACCGCCCCGAGCAGGTCCGCGCTGATCAGCTCGACGACCCGGGCCATGTCCGCGTTGAGGAAGAAGTGGTCGCCGGGCAGGGTGTGCAGCCGGAACCCCGCACCGGTGTGCCGGTCCCAGCCGGCCATCAGCTCCGGCGGGACCGAGCGGTCGGCACCGCCGGCGAACCCGACGACGGGCACCGCCAACGGCTCCTCGTCCTCGTACCGGTACCCGTCGATCCAGGCGAAGTCGGCACGCAGGACGGGGAGCAGCATCTCGCGCAGTTCGGGCACGTCGAGCACGCCGACGGGGGTGCCGCCGAGCTCCTCCAGCCCCCGGACGAACGCGTCGTCGGGCAGGTCGGCGATCCGCGCGATCGGCTCGACGAGGTCCGGCGGCCGGGACGCGCCCACGTAGAACCGCTCCGGGAGGCGCGCGCCGGTCCGGCGCAGGCACCGGATGACCTCGAAGCCGAGCCGGGCGCCCATGCTGTGCCCGTAGATCGCGTACGGCCGGTCGGCGCGGCCCGCGATGGCTGCGGCGACCAGCTCGGGGGCGAACTCCGCGGGCTCGGCGAGCCGGCTCTCGCGCCCCGGCAGCTGGACGGGCTGCACGTCGACGGCGGCGGGGAACGCCCCGCGCCAGGCCCGGAACGCCCCCGCCCCGCCCCCCGCGTACGGCAGGCAGAACAGCAGCACGTCGGCGTCGGGGCGGGTGGCCGCGACGAAGGTTCCGCCGGCGTTCCCGGTGGGGGACACGGTCATCGCGTGCTCCCCGGGACGTGACAGGACGGTGACGAAATACGGCCGGATCCGGCCGTGGACTGCCTAGGGCGCATGGGTGAGCATTCCAAATTGTCACTCGGGGGAATCCGGTAGACGGGTCGCGACATCGACCGGAAAGGGCGGGTGGCAGGAAGGCTATTTGAGTCGAGTCGATTGTGGAATGGCCCGGGTGGCCTGAGACGTCTCAGGCGAAGTGTGGATAGCGCAGTGTGAGAACGGATCGATCACGTATAGCTCCGGTCAAAATCGACGCATCCGTCGGGTGACGTAAACGGCCTAATAGGAGTAACACTGGCGAGTTATGAAGATCGATCACTACGTTCGGTCATCGCGTCTGTCATATAGATGACACTAGAAATGGTGTTGTTCCCGCCTTTGCCCAGCATCGATGTCTTCGACGGGCACGATGGGTGACCGAAGCCTCGCCTGATGGGGGAATTGCGCAGGCCGTGCGGCGCGTCGTCCATTCCGGATACGGGTGGAATGCAGACACGCCCAAATACGCATTTAGATCGGTAGTGGTACCCGGTGCGGCCGGGAAGCGCGCGAGTATCCGCGCCGGGGGCTTCCGTTGAAACGGATTCCCGGTCCTATGATCACAGTGGACTCCCTCCCCCATGGCCGCGCACGGGAAGGTTGACCGACCGCCTCCGCACGCCCGCCCGTCGGCGTCGCGAAAGGCGGCGATACCCGCGCCACAGGGAGGCTGAGCTCGCGATGATCTACCAGAGTGCCCACGACATCGTCTTCGAGGACGTCTTTCTCGACATGGGTGGACTGGTCCCCGACGTGCGCCTGCTCGTGAAACTCGAAGGGCTCAACCCGGCCGGCTCCATCAAGCTCAAACCGGCCGTCGCCCTCGTGGAGAGCCTGGAGGCCCGGGGGCTCCGGCCGGGACAGCGCCTGATCGAGTCCTCGTCCGGCAATCTGGGCATCGCGCTCAGCGCGGTGTGCGCCGCGAAGGGCTACGAACTCACCGTCGTCACCGACCCCAACGCCACCCCCGCCGCGGTGCGCACCATGAAGGCGCTCGGCGCGCGGGTCGTGGTGATCTCCGAACGGGACGGCAACGGCGGGTACCTGGCCAGCCGGATCGCCCACATCATGGCCGCCATCGCCCGGGACCCGGACCTGATGTGGCCCAACCAGTACGCCAACCCGGCCAACTGCGCGGCCCACCACCAGCGCACCGCCCGGGGCATCCACCGCGAGGTGCCGCACGCCGACGTCCTCGTCATCGGGGTGGGCACCACGGGCACCCTGATGGGCTGCCTGTCCTACTACCGCGAGCACAGCCCGGCGACCCGGGTGGTGGCCGTGGACGCCGAGGGCTCCGTCCTGTTCGGCGGCCCGAGCGGGAAGCGGCACATCCCGGGCCTCGGGGTCAGCCGGGTCCCGGAACTGTTCGTCGACACCGGCGGCTTCGAGAAGGTCGTCGTGCCGGAGACGGAGACGATCGAGATGTGCCGGCTGGTGGCGCGCCGGCACGGCCTGCTCGTCGGCGGCTCGACCGGTACCGTGCTGGCCGGGGTGCGCCGGATCGCCCCGACCCTCCCGGTCGGCGCCACGGTGGTCGCGGTGTCCCCGGACCTCGGTGAGCGCTACCTGGACTCGGTCTACTCGGACTCCTGGGTGGCCGAGCGCTACCCGGACGCCAACGTCGTACCCAAGGAAAGGTGGGCCATTGTCTGAGTTCCATGTGGTGCCGGGGGTCGTCGCCGACGACATCCTCGCCGCCGCCCAGGACCGGTTCGTGCGCGTGGTCGCGGAGGCGTACCTGCTGCACGACGCCGGGCGCACCATCAACCCGGACAGCTACTTCCTCCGGTTCCCCGACAAGCCGGACAGCCGGATCATCGCCCTGCCCGCCTACCTGGGCGGCGAGGTCGACACGGCCGGCATCAAGTGGATCAGCAGCTTCCCCGGCAACCACGACCGGGGGATCCCGCGCGCCTCGGCGGTCCTGATCCTCAACGACTACGCCACCGGCCGGCCGACCGCCTGCCTGGAGGCCGCCGGGATCAGCGCCGCCCGCACCGCCGCCTCCGCCGCCATCGCGGCCGCCGCGCTCGGCGGCACCTGGCCGCCCGACGGCACCCCCGCGGCCCCCCGGAGCGTCGCCTTCGTCGGTACCGGCCCGATCGCGGACACCATCGCCCGGTACCTGCGCCAGGTCGGCGTCCCGCTCGACGACGTGGTCTGCCACGACCTGGAGGAGTCCCGCGCGGCCCGGTTCGCCGCCGGCCTCGGCGGGGCGGCCCGGACCGGCACCCTGGCCGACGCGCTCGACCGCGACCTCGTCGTGTTCGCCACCACCGCAGGCACGCCCTACGTCCCGGCGGACACCCCGCTGCGACCGGGCCAACTCGTCCTCAACGTGTCCCTGCGCGACCTCGCGCCCGAACTGCTCCTGCGGGCCAACAACATCGTGGACGACGTCGACCACTGCCTGAAGGCGCAGACGTCCCCGCACCTGGCCGAGCAGCTGACCGGCTCCCGGGACTTCGTGACCGGCACCCTCGGCGGCGTACTGCGCGGCGAGGTGGAGCTCGACCCGGCGCTGCCGACGATCTTCTCGCCGTTCGGGCTCGGGGTGCTCGACCTCGCGGTGGGCAGCGTCGTCCTGGCGGAGGCGCGGGCGGCCGGCCGGGCGATCGACATCCCGGGCTTCTTCCCGGGCTGACCCGAGGGTGCCCGCCGGTTCCCGGGCTGACCCGAGGGTGCCCGCCGGGCGGCACGACACCGGCCGGCCCGACGGCCGTGACCGGCGCGGCGGTCGGGGCGCCCCCGTCGGACCGGGAGCCACCGACCGCGGTCAGTGCTTCGGATCGGTGTGCCCGGCGACCGGCGGCTGCCCGTCGTCCCGGCGCAGCTGCCCGTCCCGTTTGGCCTGTTCGTCCTGGGCGTGCCGTTCCGCTTCCTCCCGTTCGCGCTCCGCCTCGGCGTCCGGCCCGATACCCAGCGGATCGTTCCCGGACGGCTCGGGGGCCGTTCCCGTGGTGCCCGGCTGCGTCATCGCGATCCCCCCTCGGTCCGTCGGCCACCCTCGGCGGCCGGTGGGGGATCTACCCCGAACGGCCGCGGATCATGCGCGCGCCCGTAGAGTGGCGGGGGTGCTGTCCAGGTTGTTCGCCATGACCGAGGTCCAGCTCCGCACCGTCGAGGTCGCCGACCTCGAACACTTCTTCCGCTTCGAGTCCGAGCCCGAGGCCAGCCGCCGCGCCCGCTTCCCGTCCCGCGGGCGCGCGGCGTTCATGACCCACTGGGAGACCCGGATCCTCGGCGACCCTTCGGTGGTCTCCCGCACGGTCCTCGCCGACGGCGCCGTCGCCGGGAATCTGGGCGCCTGGCAGCAGGACGGCCGGTGGCAGGTCGGCTACTGGCTCGGCCAGCGGTTCTGGGGCAGGGGCGTCGGCACCCGGGCGCTGCTCCTGTTCGTCGAGGAGGTCACCGTCCGCCCGCTGTACGCGGACGCGGCCGTCACGAACACCGGCTCGATCCGGCTCCTCGAGAAGTGCGGCTTCACCCGCGCCGAGGACGTCGAGGAGGGGTACGCGACCTACGTGCTCACCGCCTGACCAGCCCACGGGTAGGGTGCGGGCGTGCTGCATCTTCGTATCATCGCGCCGGCGGCCAGCACGCCGGCGGTCCTCGACGTCCTCCGCAACAGCCCGGCCGTGACGCACCTGATCGTCCTCGACGGGGCCGCCCGGGTCCCGGAGGGCGACGTGCTGCTGTGCGACGTCGTCCGGGAGGGCAGCAGTGCCGTCCTGGAGGAGCTGCGCGATCTCGGCATCGAGCACTCCGGCTCCATCGCGATCGAGAACGTGGACGTGTCGCTGTCCGCGTCCGCGGAACGCGCCGCCGAGGCCGCCCCGGGGCTGAGCGCCGACGCCGTGGTCTGGGAGGAGGTCGAGCAGCGGACGGACGAGGAGACCCGGCTGTCGTTCACCTACCTGGCGTTCTTCGTCGTCGCCACGATCATCGCCGCCATCGGGGTACTCCTGGACCAGCCCATCCTCATCGTCGGCGCGATGGTCGTCGGGCCGGAGTTCGGCCCCCTGGCGGCCCTGTGCGTCGGCCTGGTCCGGGGCCGGCTCGGCGTCGTCGGCCGGTCCGCGTCCGCCCTGGTGGTCGGGTTCGCGGTCTCGATGGTCGCCACGGTGTTCGCCACCTGGGGCATGACGGCGCTCGGCCTGGTGAACCGGTCGATGCTGCTCGCCGACCGTCCCTTGACGGACTTCATCTGGCGGCCGGACGCGCTGTCGTGGATCGTCGGTTTCCTCGCCGGGATCGCGGGCATGCTGTCGCTGACCTCGGCCAAGTCGGGGGCGCTCGTCGGCGTGCTGATCTCGGTCACCACGGTCCCGGCGGCGGCCAACGCGGCCGTGGCCCTCGCGTACGGGGTCGGGCACGAGGCGGTCGGGTCGGCCGTGCAGCTCCTGATCAACCTGGCCGCGATCGTCACGGCGGGGGTGCTGACCCTCGGGGTGCAGCGGCTCTGGTGGCGGCACCGCAACGCGCACCCCGCGCGCCGGAACCCGTTCCGGCGCCCGGCCCGCTGACGCCCCAGGCCCGTCGGCCCCGGCCCGATCCGCCCCGGGACCCGTCGCTCAGGACGACGCCCGCACCGTCAACCGGGTCGGCAGTGTCAGCTCCCGGGGCCCGTCGCCCACCCCGTTGATCCGGTCCACGAGCAGCGCGACCATCTCCCGGCCCATCGCCTCCACCGGCTGGTGCACGCTGGTCAGCGCCGGATCGGTGTGCCGGGCGATGGCCGAGTCGTCGAAGCCGACGACCGCGACGTCCTCGGGCACCCGGCGACCGGACTCCTTGAGGACCCGCAGCGCGCCGGCCGCCATCGGGTCGGAGGCCGCGAACACGGCGTCGAGGTCGGGGGCCCGGTCGAGGAGCCGGCGCATGGCCGCCGCGCCGCTGTCCTCGGAGAAGTCGCCGTACTCGATCAGGTCGCCGCCGGCCACCTCCCGGAAGCCCTCGACCCGGGCGACGCCCACGGCCATGTCCTGCGGCCCGCCGATGGTGGCCAGCCGGCGGCGGCCCCGGCCGGCGAGGTGCTCGGCGGCCAGCCGCGCCCCGCCGAGGTTGTCGGCGTCCACCCAGTGGTCGGACCGTTCCCGGGTGGGCCGCCCGGCCCGTACGGTCGGGACGCCCCTGGCCTCCAGTTGGACCGGCAGCGGGTCGTCGCCGTGCAGGGACAGCAGGAGCGCGCCGTCGACGTGCTGGCGGGTCAGGTAGTGGTCGAGCCGGCCGCGTTCCTCGGCGGACTGCGCGATGGTGAGCAGCAGCTGGAACCGGGTGCCGGCGAGCGCCGCGCTGACCCCCTGCACGATCCGGCCGAAGAACGGCTCGGCGAAGAACCGTTCCCCGGATTCGGACACGACGAGGGCGATCGAGTCGGTGCGCCGGGTGACGAGCGAGCGGGCGGCCCGGTTGGGCACGTAGCCGAGCTCGACGATGGCGCGTTCGACGGCCTCCTTGGCCTGCGGGCTGACGTGCGCCTCGCCGTTGACGACCCGCGACACCGTGCCGCGGCCGACCCCGGCGAGCGCCGCCACCTGCTCCAGCGTCGGCCGGCCTGTGTGGTTCCCCGTCATCGCGCACCCCCTCGTGCCCCAGTCTGCCTGGCCCGGGCTCCCGGGCCGCCGCCGGACCCTGCCGTCGCGGCGGCCCGCGGTCCGTCACGGCGCGGCGTCGGCGCCCCGTGCCCGCCGGGCGGCGGCGATCAGGTCGCGGTACCAGGCGCCGCTGGACTTCACCGTGCGCCGCTGGGTGGCGTAGTCGACGTGCACGAGACCGAACCGGCGCGAGTACCCCCAGGACCATTCGAAGTTGTCGAACAGCGACCAGGCGAAGTACCCCCGCAGCGGCACGCCCTTCTGCACCGCCTCGGCGCACGCCCGCAGGTGCGCGTCGAGGTAGCCGACCCGCTCGGGGTCGCGCACGGTCCCGTCCGGGGCGACCGCGTCGTGGAAGGCGGCCCCGTTCTCGGTGACGAACAACGGCAGCGACGGGTACTCCGTGTGCACGCGGTGCAGCACCTCCACCAGCCCGGGCGCGTCGACCTCCCAGCCCATCGCGGTCGTCGGCAGCCCCCGCTGCGTGAACAGCACGTGCTCGCTCCCGGGCCACGGCGAGCCGACGTCGAGCCCGGGCGCCCCGTGCCCGTCGCCCCGGGCCGGCCCGGCACCGTCGCGCTGGTCCGGGTCGGCCGCCCGCCCGACGTCCGGGCCGGCCACATCGTCGCGATCGCGGCCGGCCGCCCCGCCCACGACGTTGCGGGTGTAGTAGTTGACGCCCAGGAAGTCCAGGGGAGCGGAGATGGTCGCCAGGTCCCCGTCGTGGACGTGCGCGAAGTCGGTGACCCCGGCCAGGTCCGCGACGACATCGGCCGGGTACCCGCCGAGCAGCACCGGGTCGAGGAAGAACCGGTTCTGGAGTCCGTCGATCCGCCGTACCGCGTCCTCGTCGCCGGGCCCGGCGGGGCTCATCGCGTACAGGTTCAGGGTGATGCCCACCTCGGTCCCGCCCGCCGGCGCCGCGCGCAGCCTCTCCACCGCCAGCCCGTGCCCCAGCATCAGATGGTGCGCCGCCCGGACCGCCGCGGCCCCGTCGCGCCGGCCGGGCGCGTGCACGCCGGACCCGTAGCCGAGGAACGCCGAGCACCACGGTTCGTTGAGCGTGGTCCACCGGGTCACCCGGTCGCCGAGCGCGGCGTGCACGACCTCGGCGTAGTCGGCGAACCGGTACGCGGTGTCCCGGGCCGGCCAGCCGCCCGCGTCCTCCAGCGCCTGGGGCAGGTCCCAGTGGTACAGGGTCAGCCACGGCTCGATCCCGGCCCCGAGCAGCGCGTCCACCAGCCGGGAGTAGAGGTCCAGCCCGGCCTGGTTCACGGCTCCCCGGCCCTCGGGCTGGATCCGGCTCCAGGCGACGGAGAACCGGTACGCGTCGAGCCCCAGCCCGGCCATCACGGCCACGTCGGCGTCGAGGTGCCGGACGTGGTCGATGGCCACGTCCCCGGTGTCGCCGCCGAGGATCCGGCCGGGCGTGTGCGAGAACGTGTCCCAGATGGACGGTCCCCGGCCGTCGGCGTGCACGGCCCCCTCGATCTGGTAGGCGGCGGTGGCGGCGCCGAGGACGAAGTCGGCGGGCAGGCCCAGGGTCTCTGTCATTGCTTCACGGCACCTTCCATGATTCCGCCGATGATCTGGCGGCCGAACACGACGAAGACGAGGAGCAGGGGGACGGTGGCGATGGCGGTGCCGGCGAACACCTGCGAGTAGTCGGTGTAGTACGCGGTGGCCAGCGCCTTGAGGGACATCTGCACCGTGGGCGTGTCGGGGTCGAGCACGACGAACGACCAGAGGAACTCGTTCCACGTCTGCATGAACTGGAGGAGGAACAGCACGGCGGCGGCGGGGCGCAGTGCGGGCAGTACCACGTTCCAGTAGATCCGGATCGTGGAGCAGCCGTCGACCCGCGCGGCCTCGATGAGCTGGTCGGGGACCGCCGCGTCGGCGTACTGGCGCATCATGAACACCCCGAACCCGGTGACCAGGAACGGCACGATCACCGCCTGGAGGGTGCCCTGCCAGCCGAGCTCGACCATCAGCATGTACAGCGGGATCAGTCCGAGCTGGGTGGGCACCATCATGGTGGCGACGATGACCATCAGCAGCGCGTCGCGTCCCCGGAACCGCAGTTTGGCGAACGCGAACCCGGCGAGCGTGGAGAACAGCACGACGGAGAACGCGACGACGAGCGAGACGATCAGCGAGTTGGCCAGGCCGTACAGGAACAGGGCGTCGTCGTTGGCGAGCAGCCGGGACGCGTTGTCCGCCAGGTGCCCGCCCGGCAGCAGCGGCGGGGGCACGTCGTTGATGGCGTCGTTGCTGCGGCTGGCGACGATGAACGTCCAGTAGATCGGGAACGCGCTGAGCACCACGGCGAGGACCAGCGCGAGGTACGTGAGCGGACTGGCCTGCCACAGCCGGGTGGCCGCCCCGACCCCGCGCCGGCCATCGACCCGGGCCGGCTTCTCGTTCCCCACCCAGCGGCTCATCGCGACCCCCGGCGGACGAGCCCGAAGTTGACGAGCGACGCGACCAGGATCAGCAGGAACAGCACCCAGGCCATGGCCGATCCGTACCCGTAGTCGAAGTCGCGGCTGAACGCCCGTTCGTAGATGTACATGGACAGGGTCTGGAACTGCCGCAGGCTGCCGCCCTCGATCCGCCCGGAGGCCAGCAGCAGCGGCTCGGCGAACAGCTGCATCCCGCCGATGGTGGCGATGATGGCCGTGAACAGGATCGTGGGCCGCAGCAGCGGGACCGTGATCCGCCAGAACTGCTTCCACGCGGAGGCGCCCTCGATCGCCGCCGCCTCGTACAGGTCGGCCGGGATGGTCTGCATCGCCGCGAGGTAGATCAGCGCGTTCCAGCCGGTCCACCGCCAGTCGACCATGACGGCGATCGCGGACCAGGAGGACCACTTCTCCGCGGTCCAGTTGACCGGGTCGACGCCGACCAGGCCCAGTACCCAGTTGGCGAGTCCGAAGTTGTTCGCGAACAGCAGCGAGAACACGATCCCCACGGCCGCCACGGACGTGATGTTCGGCAGCAGGATGCCCAACCGGACGGCGGTGCGGGCGCGCATCCGCTTGTGCAGGGCGTTGGCGATGCCCAGGGCCAGCAGGAGCTGCGGCACGGTGGACAGCACGAACATGCCCACGGTGTTGCCGGTGGCGTTCCAGAAGTGCGGGTCGGCGAACAGCGCCCCGTAGTTGTCGAGGCCGACGAAGGTGTGCCCGCCCAGCAGGTTCCAGTCGTGCAGGGACACCCAGGCGGTGTAGAGCAGGGGGAACAGTCCGAAGACCGCGAACAGCAGGAAGAACGGGGCGACGTACAGGTATGGCGACAGGGTGGTGTCGAGTCGGGAGAGGCGCTGCCTCATGGTGCGTTCCTTTCGGGGTGGAGGGTGGCACCCCCTCGGATGCCACCCGGTCTCTCGGGTCAGCCCACCCGGGTGCGCGCCTCGGCGTTCGCGGCCTTCCACGCCTCCTCGGACGAGCTCTTCCCCTGCTCCACCGCCTGCAACTGCGGCATGAACACGCTCTCCCAGATCTCCTGGTGCTTGGCCCCGAGGAACACGGGCCGCATGGTCCGCACGCTGTCGGCGAAGATCCGCCCGGTGGGCGCGTTGCCGAAGTACTCGTTGCGGGAGTCGCGGAACGCCGGGTCCTCCAGCGCCTGCGGGGACGAGGGCATCGCGCCGACCTCCTTGTACGCGGCCAGCTGCCCGTCCTTGCCGGTCAGGTACTTCGCCAGCTCGTACGCCTCCTTCGGGTGCTTGGACTGCTTGGGCACGGCGAAGTACGAGCCGCCCCAGTTGCCGGTGCCGCCGGGGATCGTGGCCACGTCCCACTTGCCGGCGCCCTCGTCGCCCGCGTTGGCCTTGATCACGCCGGTCATCCACGCCGGACAGGGCATGGTCGCGAACGCCGCCTTCTTGAACCCTGCCTCCCAGTCCTTGCTCCACGTGGTCAACTTGGCGGTCAGGCCGTCGCTGATCAGGGAGTTCGCGTAGTCCCAGGTCCGGCGCACGTTCGGGTTGCTGTCGGCGATCAGCTTGTTGTCCTGGCCGAAGAAGATCGTGTCGCCGCCCTGCATCGCGTACGGCTGCACGACGCCCGTGGCGCTGTCCGTCCACGCGGCCCCGGTGTTCTTCGCCTTGAACGCGTTGCCCGCCGCCCGGTACGCGTCCCAGGTCGGCCACAGCTTGGCCACCTCGGCCCGGTCGGTGGGCATGCCGGCCCTGGCGAGCAGGTCGGTGCGGTAGCACATCGCCAGGCCGCCGACGTCGGTGCCGAGCCCGACGAGCTTCTTCCCGTCGGGGGTCAGCCCGCGCTGGTACTTCCAGGACAGGTAGTTGTCCTTCAGGGCGCCGCCGCCGTGGTCGAGCAGGTTGGCGAAGTTGTCGGGCTGCTGCAGGTAGCCGAGCAGCACGCCCTCCTCGAGCATCACCACGTCGCCCGCGCCCTTGCCCGCGCCGAGCCACTGGACGAGTTTGGGCTGGAAGTCGCGCAGCTCGCCGAGCTTCTGGTGGTCCACGACGATGTCCGGGTGCGCGGCCTGGAACGCGGCGACGGCCTGGTCGATGCCGGGCTTGCCGAAGGTCTGGATGACGAGCTTGGTCTTGCCGTCGGCGGTGGCCTCGTCCTTCCTGCTGCACGCCGCGGTCATGCCCAGGGCGGTGACCGCGACGAGCGCGAGCACCGCCGCTCTGCGCGACGGCCCGTTGCGGAGGCTCATGGAAACCCTCATCTCACGTGTTCGGGGGGAGAGCGCGCCTGTTGCTGGGAGCGCTCCCAAGATGGTGCGCCGACGATGGACCCTTGTCAATCACCCGCTCGCCAAACCCGCAGAAACCACCGTTTAGTACGCTCGACCAGCGCCGATTCTTCTCGATGTTCATCGATGCCTCCTTGTTCCGGGAGCGCTCCCATGCAATGATGGCGATCACTTCCCGCAATGTCCCGGAAACACGCCTGGCGCCCCCGTTTGGGAGCGCTCCCAATCCCCTCGGGAGTACCTGATGAGACCTCGATCCCTCCGCAGACCCGTCGCCGTCGCGGCGGCCCTCGCACTCAGCACGGCCGGTGCCGTCGCGGCCCTGACCAGCCCCTCGCTCGCCGCGGCCCAGGGCTGCGCCGTCGCCTACTCGGTCACGAACCAGTGGCCGGGCGGCTTCGGCGGCACCGTCGCCGTCACCAACCTCGGCGACCCCGTGGCGACCTGGCGGCTGGAGTTCGACTTCCCGGTCGAGGGCCAGGCCGTCACCCAGCTGTGGAACGGCGTCGTCACCCAGTCCGGCCGGCACGTCACTGTCACGAACGCCGGCTGGAACGGCCCGCTCGGCACGAACGCCACCGCCACCCCCGGCTTCAACGGGGCGTGGACCACGGCGAACCCGGCACCGACGGCGTTCACCCTCAACGGGGTGCCGTGCGACGGCGCGACCCCCACGCCGGGCCCCACGGCGACCCCCACGCCGACTGCGTCCCCGAGCCCGAGCCCGTCCCCGACCGCCGGCCCGGGCCCGGACCCCGGCCACGTCGACAACGCCTTCGCCGGCGCCACCGGCTACGTCAACCCCGACTGGCGCGCCAAGGCCCTCGCCGAACCCGGCGGCGGCCGGATCGCGAACACCCCCACCGGCGTGTGGCTGGACCGGATCGCCGCCATCGCGGGCACCCCGAACGCCATGGGCCTCCGCGCGCACCTGGAAGCCGCCCTCACCCAGGACGCGGCCAACGGCGCGGCCCCGCTGACCATCGAGTTCGTCATCTACAACCTGCCGAACCGGGACTGCTCGGCGCTCGCCTCCAACGGCGAACTCCTGATCGCGCAGAACGGCCTGCACCGCTACCGGACCGAGTACGTCGACCCGATCGCCGCGATCCTGGCCGAGCCCCGGTACCGGAACCTGCGGATCGTCACCGTCATCGAGATCGACTCGCTGCCGAACCTGGTCACGAACCTCACCGTGCCGGCCTGCCAGGAGGCCCAGTCCAGCGGCGCGTACGTCCAGGGGGTCCGCTACGCCCTCGACAAGCTGCACGCGATCGGCAACGTGTACACCTACGTGGACGCCGCGCACCACGGCTGGCTCGGCTGGGACACCAACTTCGGCCCGGCCGCGAACCTGTTCGCCTCGACGGTCGCGGGGACGGCGGCCGGCTTCGCCAGCGTCGACGGCTTCATCACCAACACGGCGAACTACTCCGCCCTCACCGAGCCGCACTTCGCCATCACCACGACCGTCAACGGCGCCACGGTGCGCCAGTCGAGATGGGTGGACTGGAACTTCTACGTCGACGAGCAGTCCTACGCCACCGCGTTCCGGGCGAAACTCGTCTCGGTCGGCTTCCGGCCCGGGATCGGCATGCTGATCGACACGTCCCGCAACGGCTGGGGCGGCGCGGCCCGGCCGGCGGGTCCGAGCACGTCGGCGGTGCTGGACACGTTCGTGAACGACTCGCGGACGGATCGGCGGATCCACGCCGGCAACTGGTGCAACCAGTCCGGGGCCGGCCTGGGCGAGCGGCCGAGGGCCAACCCCGCGCCGGGGATCGACGCCTACGTCTGGATCAAGCCGCCGGGGGAGTCCGACGGGTCGAGCACCGCGATCCCGAACAACGAGGGCAAGGGCTTCGACCGGATGTGCGACCCGACCTACACCGGCAACGAGCGCAACGGGCACAGCATGTCGGGCGCGCTGCCGGACTCCCCGCTCGCGGGCGCCTGGTTCTCCGCGCAGTTCCAGCAGCTGATGGCCAACGCGCACCCGGCACTGTAGAGAAAGGACACCCCCTCATGTGGTACTCCACGACACGGCTCCTCCGGGCCGGCGCGCTCGCCGGGACCCTGGTGCTGGGCGCCGCACTCCTGACCCAGGCCGCCCAGGCCGCCCCGGCCGCCGCGCGCCCCGCCCCGGTCCGGGTTCCGGGGGCGACACCGGCCCCGGGTCCGGCGCTGCCCCAGGGCCTGGCACCGGATCCGCGGCTCCCGGGTCTGCCCCTGGACCCGGCGGCCCCGGCTGGGACCGCGGGGCCGGCTTCCACCCCGGCGGTCTCCGCTCCCGGCTACTGGCACACCTCCGGACGGACGGTCCTCGACGCCGCCGGCCAACCCGTCCGGATCGCCGGGATCAACTGGTTCGGCTTCGAGACTTCCAACAAGGTCGCGCACGGGCTGTGGATCCGGGACTACCGGTCCATGATCGACCAGATCCGGGCGACCGGGTACACCACGATCCGGCTGCCCTACAGCGACGACATCTTCACCGGTACCCCCGATGGCATCGACTTCTCGAACGGCCGCAACGCCGACCTGGCCGGGCTGACCTCGCTCGGCGTGCTGGACCGGATCGTGTCCCACGCCGGGGCGGTCGGCCTGCGGGTCATCCTGGACCGGCACCGGCCGGACTCCGGCGGCCAGTCCGCGCTCTGGTACACCGCCGGGGTGCCCGAATCGACCTGGCTGGCGCACCTGCGGGACCTGGCGGCCCGGTACCGGGGGAATCCGACGGTCGTCGGCATCGACCTGCACAACGAGCCGCACGACCCGGCCTGCTGGGGCTGCGGCGACCCGGCGACCGACTGGCGGCTGGCCGCCGAACGGGGCGGCGACGCGGTGCTCGGCGCGAACCCCGAGCTGCTGGTCTTCGTGGAGGGGGTCCAGTCCTACAACGGCGACGCGTACTGGTGGGGCGGCAACCTCCAGGGCGCCGGCGCGCACCCGGTCCGGCTGCCGGTGGCCCACCGGCTCGTCTACTCCGCGCACGACTACGCGACCAGCGTGTTCGCGCAACCGTGGTTCAGCGACCCGTCGTTCCCGGCCAACATGCCGGCGCTGTGGACGAAGAACTGGGGCTACCTGTTCCAGCAGGGCACGGCCCCGGTGTGGCTCGGCGAGTTCGGCACCACCCTCGCGTCGACCACGGACCAGACCTGGCTGCGCGCCCTGGTCGGGTACCTGCGCCCCACGGCACAGTACGGCGGGGACAGCTACGGCTGGACGTTCTGGTCCTGGAACCCGAACTCGGGCGACACGGGCGGCATCCTCAACGACGACTGGACCACGGTCGACACGACCAAGGACGCCTACCTGGCCCCGATCAAGACGGTCACCGGGGGCGGTGGGGGCGGCTGCGCGGCGGCGTACCGGATCGACAGCCAGTGGGGCACCGGCTTCACGGCCACGGTGACGGTGACCAACACCGGCGCGGCGCCGACCCGTGGCTGGCGGGTCACCTGGACCTGGCCCGGTGACCAGCGGATCACCGGCATCTGGAACGCGGCGGAGCAGCACGCGGACCGGGCGCAGACGGCGACGAACGCCCCCTACAACGGGGTCCTCGCGCCCGGGGCGGCCACGAGCTTCGGCTTCCAGGCCGGCCACTCCGGCGCGAACGCGGTCCCGACGCTCGTCTGCGCGGTGACCTGAGCGGCCGCTGACCGCGCGGTGACCTGAGCGGTGGTCGCCCGCGCGGCGACGGGGGCACCCGGGTGGCCGGTCAGTGGCCGGCCACCCGGGTCCACCGGTCGGCTCCGGCCAGCAGGAGCCAGCCCCGGGGGCCGGGCAGGTAGCGGGCCGCCTTGCGCCCGGCGGACGACCAGGGCGCGACCCCGGCGACGAGCAGTCGCACCGTCCCCGTCACGACGGGGCGGGCGAGCAGAACGGTCGGACCCACCGGATTCCTCCATCCTCGACAGCCGGTCCACCCGGGCACGCCCGGGTGCTCAGCCTGCGATGGCCTTGGCCGCGACCACGCCCAGGACCTGTTCGGCGGCCTTCTCCAGCGCCACGTTCGAGGTGTCGTCCTTCGCCTTGGACACCTGGAGGGCGTAGTACCGGCCGTCGACCGCGAAGAGCAGCATCGGCGTGGTGCCGTCCGGGCGCCCGCCGATGTACGCCCGCGATCCGATGCCGTCGACCCGGGTGAACTTCCACGTCGACTCGCTCGTGAACCCCAGGTACAGGCTGAACTCGAGCTCACGGAGGGACGCGTAGGACTTGCCCGTGACCCAGATGCAGCCCCAGTCCTTGAAACCCTCGATCGGTTCCGTGGCCACGCCCTTGAACGGTCCCGGGCTGTCGAGGGCCGCGCTGATGATGTCCGAGGTCAGCACCGTGCACCCGTCCATGGGCCGGCGGTCGACCGGACTGGGGGACGGGGAGGGGGCCGTGGTGCGCGGGGCCGCCACGGTGGTGGGACCGCCGGACCCGCGCGCCGGTGGCCGCCCGACCGGGCCGAGGCAGCCCGAGGCCAGGACCACCGCCAGGGCCGCGACCACCGTGCGGGACAGGATCCTCAGGGTGGTTCGAGGAGCGGGGGCAGGCGGCATGCTGGTCCCTCCCGGGAAGCCGAGGCGGCTGGGCGACGTCGACGGAACCCCGGCCGCGCGCACGGCCGGGGATGAATCGAGGTTGTCAGCCACCGGCCCCGTTGGCATGTCGGGTGTTTACCGGACGGGAGCCCACAGCTCCAGACACTCCGGCTCGGACACCAGCCGCCCGCCGGCCCCGGCCAGCAGCCGGCCGGCGTGCCCCGGGGCGCCGATCCCCTCGCCGACCACGGTGATCCGGACGCCGCCGTCGCGGGGCGTGGCCCGGACGGTCACCGGTCCCGTGCCACCGTCGAGGACGGCCGCGACCGCCGCCACCAGCTCGGGCGGCGCGGTCACGGGGCCCGCGCGCAGGGCGGCGTCGTGCAGCCGGACCGGCCGGCCGGCCCCGTCGGCGAGGGTCCGCAGCGTCGACAGCAGGTCCGGCTCGGCCCGGCCGGTGTCCACGAAGTCGCGCAGCCACGCCGCCACCCGCCGGACCCGCGCCGCCTGACCCGGTTCGGTGACCACGCCGTCCGCCGCCAACAGCTCCATGATCTGCAACGCCCGGTCGTGCAGCGCCGCAGCGTACGCCTCGCGCTCGGTGGCTCCCGCGAGGTCGGCGATCCGGGTGACGGCCTGGCGCTGGGCGGCCCGCAGCGCCCGGGTCGACGTGAGCAGGTACCGGGCCGCCGCCCAGCCGACCAGCGGATTGACCAGGAAACCCGCCGTACCCGCCAGCTCGGCCGCCCACGGCTGGTGGCGCACCAGTACCCCGACGGCCACCACCGTCGCCGCCCACGCCGCGCCGACGCCGAGCGCCCGCCACAACTCGCCGGCCGTCAACCCGACGGCGAAGCTCAGCAACTGGGTGTACGCGGCGGCGAAGTACAGCCAGCCCGTCCCGCCCGGCGGCAGGATCAGGCCGCCCACGACGAGCATCGCCACACCCAGCGGCAGGTCCACGGCCAGCCCGCCGAGCCGGGCCCGCCCCGCCCGCCACCACCACGCGGCCACCACCGCGCTGACCGCCGTGACGCCCGCCAGCAGCGCCACCGGCTGCCACGGCCGCTCGAACAGGGGCGCGATCCACGGCAGGGTCAGCCACATGACCAGCAGCGCCGACCCCCGCACGGTCAGGCTGGACGTCAGCAGCAGCGGGAGCGGCTCGGGGGTGTCCGGCCGGCTCACCGGGCGGCTCCGGGGCCGAGGGCGGACCCACCGGGCGCCTGCGGGGTCCGCGGCCGGCTCACCGGGGTGCCCACAGTCGCACCACGGTGCCCCGGCCAGGGGCGGAGAGCACGCGGGACCGGCCGCCGGCCCGCGCCATCCGGTCCCGCACCGACCGGGTCAGCCCCAGCCGGGCCGGCACCGCGTCCAGGTCGAAGCCGCGGCCGTCGTCGGCGACCTCGACCAGCCAACCGTCGTCCTCGGGGCGCAGCGTGAGCCGGGCGGAGTCGACCCCGGCGTGTTTGCGCACGTTGGTCAGCGCCTCGCGGGCGGCCTGGACGAGGGCGGCCGTCCCGCGCCCGCCGGGCGGCAGGACCCCGGACGGCAGGTCCAGCAGGACGAGGAGGCCGTCGTCGGCCCGTTCGGCGGCCAGCGCGCGCAGCAAGTCCGGCAGGTCGCCGTCCGGCGCGTGCGGGCCGTGGCTGAGGAGGCCGCGCAGCCAGGACAGTTCGCGGCGGGACTGCTCGGCGAGCCGGGGGTCGGTGATCGCGCCGGACTCCACCACTTCCGCGAGGGTCACCAGTACCCGCCGTCGCAGCGGTTCGGCGTGCCGTTGGCGCTCGGCGGCGGCGGAGATGGCGGCGGCGCGTTCGGCGGCCTCCCGGTGGTACGCGTCGGTCGTCCGGGCCACCGCGCGCACCTGGTGGGCGACCGCGAACGCGATCGTCGCCGAGCCGTAGAAGGCCGAGGCGTCGGGCAGCGCGTTCCACGCCGGGTTGCCCAGCGCCAGCTCCCCGACGGCGGACGTGGCCACGAGCAGGGTCACCGAGGCCAGCACGGCCTGCAGCCGCCACGGGGCCAGGCCCGGGACCAGGGAGGACATCAGCAGGTAGCCGTACAGCGGGCTGTTGTCCCGGCCGGTGGTGACCGCCAGGCCGCCCTCCTGCCAGATGATCAGGTCGGACGCGGCGAGCAGCGCCGGGCGGACCAGGCAGTCGGCGGCGACCCAGACCCGCGACAGCCGGCCCCGCCGCCAGGTCACCGCGGCCAGCAGCCCGGCCGACAGGGCGGCGAGCACGCACACGACGAGCAGCGGGCCGCGCGCGGGTGAGGCCGGCAGCGCGGCGGCCTGCCCGGCGACGAGGAGCACCCCGGCCACCGGGCCCGAGAACACCCCGACCGACAGGGTGCGCTCGGCCCGGTCCCCGGCACTGGTCGCGGGCCCGACCGCGGCCTCGCGGAGCGGCTCCGGGCCCACGGACCTCCGGAGGCGCCCCCGGGCGGGGGTCGTTCCGCGGCGGCGCTCCGGCCCAACGGCCGGTTCCCGGCGGCCCCCCGGACCGGCGGTCACCGGACGTCGGACGGCGGGAAGTCCGGGTACTGGTGCCGCAGCGCCTCCAACGCGAGGACGACCCTGTTCCCGCGTACCCCCAACTTGCGTTTGACCCTGTCGATGTAGGTGTCGACCGTGGACGTGTCGATCGACAGCCGGGCGGCGATCTGCTTGTTGGCGAGGCCGCTGGCGATCAGCTCCACCACCTCCAGCTCGCGCGGGGACAGCCGGGGGTCGGTGTTCTCGGCGGCGGCGAGCAGGTCGGCGAGCTCGCCGGTGAGGTAGACGTCCCCGGCCGCGACGGTGCGCACGGCCGGCAGGAACTCCGCCAGCGGCGCGCGTTTGGTCAGGTAGCCGCGCGCGCCCCGGGCCAGCGCCGAGCGCACGTCCAGCGGGCGGCCGGAGCGGGACACGACGAGGACGTGCGCGCGGGCGGCCAGCCGTTCGATGACGTCGAGGGAGGGCTGCTGCCCGCCGTCGAGGTACAGGTCGCACAGCACGACGTCGAACGCGTCGCCCGCCGGCAGGTCGTCGGGGTCGGTGACGCCCGCGACCACCTCGACGTCGGGGGCCGCCACGAACGTCTGCTCGAAGCCGAGCACGTTCATCGGGAAGTCGTCGACCACCGCCAGCCGGATCATTCACACATTATGGTCCGGACCGGCCGCACTGTCCTGTTCGGACAGCTGTCATGAGCCTCATGACGGACATCCGACGGGTACCGGGGGCCCGCGGCCGTTCAGGGGGCGCACCGTCCGGGCCGCGCGGCCCGCTGGGACACCGGTGAGCCCCGTGCGTCGTTCGCACGGGGCTCACCGGAGGGTCGGGACCGGGGCCGGCCTCGGGCCGCCGGGCCGTCGGGCTGAGGGGCCGCCGGGCCGTCGGGCTGAAGGACTGCCGGGCTGCGGAGCCCGCCGGTCCGCGTCAGGCGGTGCGCCGGAACCGGGCGGTGGCCGCCGCGACCCACAGCATCGCGGAGATCGCGCCGACCGCCAGCGTCAGCGACCCGGCCTTCCCGCCGGCCATCGCCCACAGGTCCCCGACGAGCAGCGCCGAGCCGGCGACCCGGGAGGCGACGGCCAGCCCCCGGTTCCCGGCGCGGCGGTAGTGCCGGCCCAGGACGTAGCAGGCGGCGATCAGGGTCGCGAACGTCAGCGTCCCGGCGATCATGTGGCCGAAGCTGTGCCAGTGCAGCACACCCATCCCTTCGGGGGTACCGACCGGGAAGCCGTCCGCCGCGTCCATCACGAACACCCCGGCGCCGACCAGCCCGACCCCGGCGGCCCGTACCAGCCGGGGCGCCCACGTACCGCCCGGGGTGCCGCGCATCGCCCGGTGCAGGCCGGACGCGCCGAGCAGGGTCAGTACCCCGGCGAGGACGAAGTTGGTGATCTGGAGCCAGCCGAGGGAACCGTTGCTCAGGGCGCTCAGCGGGTGCCGGGTGATGTCGAAGCCCTCGCGGGTGGCGGCCTGGGTCAGGGAGACGACTGCCCAGAGGGGCGCGGCGACGACCCCGCAGGTGAGCAGGGCCCGGGTGGTCGAACGCGACGTCCGTGCCGACGCGATCCTGCCGGCGGCGGAGGTGGTGGGGAGCTGGGTGGCGGTCATGGCGGGTGCCTCATTCCGGTGTGCTGCGGGGCGGTGTCGCTGACGCGTCGTCCGGGAGATGTGACAGGGAACGCCACCGTTCCCTGTCGGATAGGCTGGACGACGCGTGGGCAGTACACCGGAAGACGTTGAAGGAGAGTTCCCATGCGGTACCTGATGATGTCCAAGCCGTCCGACTCCGTCCCCGACGAGAAGCTGTTCGCCGAGATGGGCGCGTTCATCGAGGAGCTCACGGCGGCGGGCGTGCTCCTGGCCACCGGCGGCCTCGAGGCGGGCGGCGTCCGGATCACCTCGGTCGGCGACCAGATCACCGTCACCGACGGGCCGTTCGCCGAGGCCAAGGAGGCCGTGGCCGGCTTCGCGCTGGTCGAGGTCCGGTCGAAGGAGGAGGCGGTCGAGCTGGGCCGCCGGTTCCGCCGGATCGTCGGCGACGGCGAGAGCGTGATCCAGCAGGTCTTCTCGTAGCCGCGCCGTGTCCCGCGACGGAGCGCCACGGACCAGGTCCGGTCCCGGAACCTGGGGGACGACCGTGGACCGGGGCGCCCGGCCCCCGACGGTCGCGGTAGCCGAGCCATGTCCGTAGCGGAGACCCGCCGCACGGTCGACGCGGTCTGGAAACTCGAGTCGGCCCGGATCATCGCCGGGCTGACCCGGGTGGTCCGCGACGTCGGCCTCGCGGAGGAACTCGCCCAGGACGCCCTCGTCGCGGCCCTCGAACAGTGGCCCGACGAGGGCGTCCCGGACAATCCCGGCGCCTGGCTGATGGCGATCGCCAAGCGCCGGGCCGTCGACCACGTCCGCCGCGCCCAGCGGCTCGAACGCCGGCACGAGCAGCTCGCCCACGAGCTCGACCACCCGCCCGAGGCGGAACCCGACGACGTGCTGCGGCTGATGTTCCTGTCCTGCCACCCGGTGCTGCCCGCCGAGTCCCGGGCCGCGCTGACCCTCCGGCTGCTCGGCGGCCTGACCGCCGGGGAGATCGCCCGCGCGTTCCTGGTCCCCGAACCGACCGTCACCCGCCGGATCGCCGACGCCAAGCGCACCCTCGCGGCCGAACGGGTCCCGTTCGAACTCCCCGCCGGGGCGGCGCTGGCCGACCGGCTGACCTCCGTGCTGGAGGTCGTCTACCTGATCTTCAACGAGGGGTACTCGGCCACGTCCGGCGACGACCTCATCCGCGCCGACCTGTGCCTGGAGGCCCTCCGCCTGGGTCGCCTGCTCGCCGAACTCGCCCCGGACGAACCGGAGGCGCACGGCCTCGTCGCCCTGATGGAGATCCAGGCGTCCCGCTCGGCGGCCCGCACCGGCCCGTCCGGGGAACCCGTCCCGCTGCACGAGCAGAACCGGGGCCGGTGGGACCAGCTCCTGATCCGGCGCGGGTTCACCGCCATGCTGCGCGCCCGCGCACTCGGCGGCCCGCCCGGCCCGTACGTGCTCCAGGCCGCCATCGCCGTCTGTCACGCCCAGTCCCGCTCCGCGGCGGACACCGACTGGGCCCAGATCGCCGCCCTGTACGAGGCCCTGTCCCGCCTGCTGCCCACCCCGATCGTGCAGCTCAACCGGGCGGTGGCCCTCGGCATGGCGCGCGGGCCGCGGGCCGGGCTGGCCCTGGTGGACTCCCTGACGTCGGAGCCGGCGCTGCGCGACTACCACCTGCTGCCCGGTGTCCGGGGCGACCTGCTCGAACGCCTCGGCCGGTACGGGGAGGCGCGCCGCGAGTTCGAACGGGCCGCCGCGCTGACCCGCAACGCCGCCGAACGCGCGTTCCTCCTCCGCCGCGCGGCCGCGACCGGCACCGGGCCGACCCCCGTGGCCCCTGACGCGGGGACTGCCGCCGCCGGCGAGGATCCCGGTACCGGGACGGGAGCCGGGTCGACGCTCGCGGCCGCCGCCCGGGACTTCCTGGCCCGCGACGACCTGGACCCCGCCACCCTGCGCTCCTACACCCAGACCCTCCGCCGCCTGCGCCTCGCCCTCGGCGACAGCGTCCCCCTCGCGGACCTCACCGCCGCCGACGTGGCCCGCGCCTGCGCCACGGCCTGGGGGAGCGCGGCCGCGAGGACCTGGAACCGGCACCGTTCGACCGTGCGCTCGTTCGGCGCCTGGGCCGGCACGGACACCCTGGCCGACGGCCTGGAACGCCGCGCCGAGAGCCGCCCCCCGACCCCACCTGCGGACCCGGACCGGCTGGCGGCACTGTGGACCCGGCCCGACATCGCGCTGCGGGAACGCACCCTGTGGCTGCTCCTGCACGAGTCGGCGGCCCCCGTGACCGCCGTCCTCGCCCTGGACGTGACCGACCTGGACCTCGACGACCGCCGCGCCCGGGTGGGCGGAAAATGGGTCACCTGGCGCTCCGGTACGGCCCGGCTGCTGCCCGAACTCCTGGCCGGCCGGACCCGGGGCCCGCTGTTCCTCGCCGACCGCCGGCCGGGGCCCGCACGGACCCCGCCGGCCGCGGACGTGTGCCCGGAGACGGGGCGCACCCGGCTGTCGTACCCCCGTGCGGAGTTTCTCTTCAAACGGGCGACCAGGGAACTGGACCCGACCGGCGGGGGCTACACCCTCCGTCAGTTGCGCCCCGGCACCTGAGCCCGACGGGCCCGGGTGCGACCCGCGACCGCCGGGCACGGACCGGCCGCCCGACGCGGTCCCCCGGGGACCTTCGCCGGGCGGGGCCGGGACTCACCGTCCGGCGCCGACCGGCTCCCGTGGGGCCAGCAGCACGGGCGCCGCCACCTGGCCGGTCACCGTCGGGGCCGGGCCCGCGACCTGGGCCGACGCGGGGGTCGGGCGGCGGGCCAGCACTCCGAGGGCCACCCCGAGCGCCCCCAGCAACACCGCCAACGCCTGGTCGCTCCGCACCACCGCGTCCACCCCCCGGTCCAGTGGCGGCAGCGTCCCCCCGGTCACCACCAGCAGCAACGCGACCAGCAGACACGCCAGCCCGGCGTACCCGAGCAGCCCGACCCGGGGGCGCGGCAGCCGCACGTCGCGCTGCTCGGCCCACCGGAACGCGAACACGAACACCGCGAGGAGCACGGCCAGGCCGGCGAGCCACAGCGGGCGGGTCAGCCACCACGCGGTGCCGCCCGGCGCGGGCGGCGTCCAGCCCAGACCCAGCAGGAGCACGCCGAACACGAGGAACGCGGCGGTGAGGTGCCACAGGTAGACGGTCATGCTGTGCCGCTGGATCCAGTCGACCGGGCGGCGCGGGAGCCGGAGGATCAAGGGCTTCAGGAGCAGGACGAGCGCTATCTGGTACCCCGTGAGCGCCACCAGGCACACGGTCGGCGGGTTCATGTTCGACATGGCGGCCCCGGGCATCCCGATCATGCTCGCCGGGTACGGCCCGAGCACGACGAGCCCCGTCAGGACCGCGATCCCGCCCCCGGCCACCGCCGCGAGCCGGCCCCGGGACCAGCGGCTCAGCGTGCCGTCGGCGTAGAAGAAGCCGAGCTGGTGCGGGATCAGCCAGACGAGGACGGCGTTGAGGTAGCCGAGTTCGGTGACCCCGGTGCCGAACCGGGCGACGTCGACGGCGACCGCGCAGGCCGCGAGCCCGACGAGCACGCCCCACCGGTACTTCTCGTGCAGCCGGCCGAACACGGGGGCCAGGGCGAGCACCAGCAGGTACACGGCGATGAACCACAGCAGCTGCGGGGCGGTGCCGGCCGCCCGGCGCACGGCGGACCACGGCACCCCGGCGGCGACCAGGGCCGGTCCGGCCACGGCCCACACGGCGAGGAACACCCCGATCGGCCACAGCAGCCGGCCGAGTCGGCGGCGCAGGAAGGACCAGCCGTCGGTGGCCCGGCGCAGGGACCCGTACGTGGCGCAGCCCGCCGCGAAGAACATCATGGGCATGATCTGGGCCACCCAGGTGACGGCCCAGCCGCCCTCCCCGGACAGCGCGTTGCCGATCTCCAGCCGGTGGCCGTCCCAGGTCACGACGGGCATCAGCCAGTGCAGCAGTACCACCGCCACGGTGCCCAGTGCCCGCAGCGCGTCGACGAACCGGTCCCTCGTTTGCATACCCCGAGCCTCGTCGAACCGGGTGGCCGTCGCGATCCAGCAGCCACGACTCTTCGTGGTACCGCTAGCCCTACCCGTAGGGGGCCGCACGGAGCGGCGGCGGTGCGCTCCCCGGCCGTTCCGGCGATCCTCGCGGCCACGGGGGTCGGATAGTCTGCGCGGATGCGGATTGGCGTGATCGTTCCGATGACCCGGCTCGACGACACCGGGAAGCTGTCCACCTGGGCCGAGGTGCGCGGGTACGCCCGGCACGCCGAGGCCGTGGGCGTGGACTCGCTCTGGGTGTTCGACCACCTGTACAGCGGCCACGGCGACGTCCCGCCGGACGACATCCACGAGGCGTGGACGATGCAGGCGGCCCTCGCGGCGGTCACCGACCGGGTCGAACTCGGCCAGCTGGTCACCTGCATGGCGTTCAGGCCCCCGGCCCTGCTGGCGAAGATGGCGGTGACGGTCGACGAGATCAGCGCCGGCCGCCTGACCCTCGGGGTGGGCGCGGGCTGGTACGACCGGGAGTACGAGGACTTCGGGTACCCCACCGACCAGCGGGGCGGCCGGTTCGCGGAGGCGCTGGAGCTCCTCGTGCCGCTGCTGCGCGGGGAGTCCGTGACGTTCGAGGGCCGCCACCACCGGGCCGCCGGCGCGACCCTGATGCCCGCGCCGGCCCGCCGGATCCCGCTGCTCATCGGAGGGTTCCGGCCCCGGATGCTGCGCCTGACCGCCCGGTACGCCGACGCGTGGAACACCGCCTGGTACCCGGGCCCCAACGAACGCCTCGCCGAGCGCCTCGCGGACCTGCGCGCCGCGCTCGACGCGGAGGGCCGCGACCCGGAGACCCTGCGCGTCACGGTGGGCATGCTGGCCCCGCAGACCGACGCCGGCGAACTGGCCACGACGATCGACGCGTTCGCCGCGCTCGGGGTCGTCGACGACCTGATCGTGATGCAGACCCAGCAGAACCCGGCGGCCCTGGACCTGCTGGCCGGGGCCCTGCGCCTCCGCTAGCCGGCCGGAAACCGGGTGCGGGGCCGGGGCGGCGGACGTAGCCTGCGGGGATGAGTACCCCGGAGCTGGACCGGTCCCTGGCCTTTCTGCGCGCGTTCGCCCGGCGCCAGGCCGAACGGGTGGTGGACCTGCCCTACGGCTTCGGCGCCTTCGACGACACGTTCGCGCACTCCTACGCGCACAACAAGCTGTACCTCGATGGCCCGGCCGATCCGGGGGCGGTGGACGCGGTGTTCGCCGACGCGGGCCGGGCGCACCGGCTGGTGCAGGTGTGGGACGGGGACCTGGCCGCCAGGGTGGGTCCGGCGTTCCTCGGCGCCGGGTACGAGCACAGCGCCACCGTCGTCATGCGGCACACCGGCGCGGAACCGGACCGTCCCGCCGACCCGGGCGTCGTCGTGGAGGTCGTGGACGTGGCCACCCGCACGGAGGCCGCCCGCCGGGAGTGGCGGGGCGAGATGCCCGACGCGGCGGACGAGGTGATCGAGCAGCTGGCCGGGCGCGGGGCGGCCACGGTGCGCGGCGCGGACCAGGTGCTGTTCCTCGCGGTGCGCGCCCCCGACGGCGAGGCGGCCTCCCGGGGGGACCTGTACCTGGACCCGGCCACCGGGGTCGCGCAGATCGAGGACCTGATGACGCTGCCGGCGCACACCGGACGCGGGTACGCCCGGGCGCTGCTGGCCGACGGGCTCTCGCGGGCGCGCGCGGCGGGCTGCGACCTGGTGCTGGTGCAGGCGGAGGAGGACGACTGGCCGCGCGAGCTGTACGCCCGCCTCGGGTACGCGACGATCGGCCGCACGCACAGCTACCTGCGGATGCCGGCCGACTCGTAGCCGGCCGCCCCGGGGGCGCGCTCGGCGGACCTGGCGCCCCGGCGGGTCCGGCCAGGCTCGACCCATGACGATCATGGCTGCCGACATCGCCGCCGGGTCCCTGCTCCGGTCGGACCGGCCCGACGCCACGGTCGCGCCGCCCGCCTGACCGCCGGGTCACCCCGGGCCGCCGCCCCACTCCCACCGCGCCCCCGCCCGCCCTGCCGGCAGGTCCCGCGTCACCACCTGCACCGTCCGGGTGCCGTCCACCACGAGCCCGCGGTGCTCCTCCACGCCCGTGCCGTCGTCCGTGAACCACGTGCAGTAGACCGGCACCGCGCCAGGATCGAAGGCGATCTCCAGGGTGTACTGCCGCACCGGCCGGCCGAACCCGCGCTCCCAGGACGTCGCCGCCGGCCCCGGTCCCGGGCGGGTCAGGCTGTAGTCGACGATGGTCGTCTCGCCCCGGGCCAGGGGCCGGTCCAGCACCAGCTCGATCCCGCGGCGGCCCGCCCGGTCGGTGTGCGTCGCGCCCGGCCGGCACCTCCACAGCGGCCCCAGCGCGGGCGGCCCGTCCCCGCCGGCGGGCGCGAGGACCACGAACCGGTCCACCCCGTCCTCGTCGGCGCGCAGCAGGAACCGGGTCTGGACGAGGCGCTCGTGCCGGGTGCCGCTGAGGAGGACCCGGTCGTGGGCGTCGACGAGCGTGAACCGGTCGTTGACGGCGGGGTCCACGCGACCGGGGGCGGCTGGCTCGGGGGCGGCCGGCTGGTCGGCGGCCGGCTGGTCCGCCCGGCCCTTGGGCGTGGGCGCGGTCAGCAGGTCGTACAGGGCGCCGGAGGTGAGGCCGAGGATGCTCTCCAGGTGCCGGAGGGCGACCAGGGACGCGCGGCGTTCGGGGCGGCTGCGGCCGTTCTGCCAGTAGCTGAGCGTGGCGACACTGACGGGGGCCCCGCGCTGGGCGAGGCGGGCCTGGATGCGTTCCAGGCTGATGCCCCGGGAGTCGATGGCGGCGCGCAGCGTACCGGCGAAGGATTGTTCTTGCACGGTTCACTGTCGCACTCACACCTTTAAGGAGGGATTAAGCGGATCCTAATCGTCCATAAAGCGGGGGCCGTCCGGAGTGGAGAAGAGGGGATCCGCAAGGGTTTTCCCTCGAAGTCGCCGTTCGCCGGCAAACGACAGGCAATTCCGGTGCTCCCGTATTGACCCCGGCCGCGACTTCGCTGAGGATCGGCACATGTTGAGACCATTAGCGCGCGGCGTCGCGCTGCTCACCCTGTTCGGTGGAATCCTGGTCGCGGCGCACCCCGCCGCGGCGGCCCCCTCCTGCCGGGACGCCCAGGTCCCGCTCACCGTCGAGGAACAGCGCCTGACCCGCACCCTGGGTTCCGATCCCGCACCCGTGCCGGCCCGGCTGATCGCCCGGGGCGGCCTGACCGGGCACGTCACCGCCTTCGAGCGCTCGTTGTGCGCCCTGCGGAACGTCGCGGCCGCCGAACGCTCCCTCGACGCGCAGGGCCGGTCGCTCTGGGAGGCGGCCGTGGCCCGGGGCGGCGACGACCGGCCCCTGTACTGGGCCCGGGTCACCATGACCCGCGCGCTCCGCCAGTGGACCCCCGGCTTCACCGTGGACCGCGCGGCCCTCGAACGCCGCCTCGAACGCGCCTCCCGGGGCATCACCAGCACCGACTTCGCCGACGTACCCGGCGTGAAGAAGCTCTTCGTCTCCGGCTTCGACCCGTTCGTCCTCGACGCCGAGATCCGGCGGAGCAACCCGTCCGGGGTCAACGCCCTCGCCCTCGACGGCAAGTGGCTCACCGTCGGCGGCGAACGGGTCCAGATCCAGGCCGCCATGTTCCCGGTCCGGTACGCCGACTTCGACAACGGCATGGTCGAGGAGGCGTTCCGGCCGCACATCTGGGTACAGGGGCCGCAGCGCGCCCACCTCGTGGCCACGGTCAGCCAGGGCCGGCCGGGACAGTTCGACCTGGAGGTGTCCAACGGCCGGCGGCGCTCGGTCACCTCGATCGGCGACAACAACAACATCTGGGGCGGCGGCAGCCTCACCGAGCCGAGAACGTTCCCCGGTGTGATGCGGGGTAACGAGTTCGTGCCCTCGACCCTGCCGGTGGACCAGATGAAGACCGCCGCCGGCCGGTTCCCGGTCCTGGTCAACCGGTCCGTCACCGAGATCCCCGCCGGCCAGACGGCCCCGGTGTTCCGGCCCGACGGCCCGACCCCGGGCTCCATCGCCGTCAACGGCGGCGGGGGCGGCTACCTCTCCAACGAGATCGCGTACCGGGCCACCCTGCTGCGCAGCACCTTCAGCGGCCCGCCCGGCGGCCACGTGCACACCCCGGTGCTCGACTTCGCCGCCGACAACACCACGGAGCTGAGCGACCCGACGTTCGAGCGGAACCGGGCCGACATCATCGCCCAGCTGCGGGCGATCCTGCTGGCGGGCGTGGCGGCCGTCTAGTCTCCCGGTCCCGGGCGGGCCCCGGGCAGCCGCCGCCGGCCGTGCGTCACCACAGCGCACGGCCGGCGCGGCCCGTCGGGTCACCCGGTCAGGGCTTCTTCTCGTCCGCCAGGTACGCCGGCCCCGCCAGGCAGTCGCGGTACTCGTGCCGCGGCGTCGCCCCGCCCACGGTCCACCCCAGGATGCCCGCCGAACGGTTCGCGAACCGGGCGCCGTCGTAGAACACCTTGCCGGCCGTCGTCGGAGTGGTCGACGTCGTGACCTCGTGCTTGCCCATCAGTGCGCAGTCGACGTAGCGCACCATCGGCCCGCGTGAACCGCTGGCCGTGAAGTCGTAGACGTGCGTGACGGCGTCGCCCGCGAACCCCTGGAACGCCCGGGCCGTGTCGTCGCAGGACACGAAGCTGATGTGCCCCTTGTACCAGGCCGAGTCGATCACCTTGTGCTGGTTGCAGCGCAGCTCGAAGCGGATGCCCTGGGCGTACAGCCGCATCACCGAGTCGGCCCGGCTGGCCACGGCGCGTTCCAGCTTGAAGAACGTGCCCGGCTTGTTCTCGTCGATCAGGATGTAGGAACCGCCGATGAAGTTCATCGACCCGCCCCGGTTGTTGCGGACGAACACCCCGGACTGGAACTCGACCTTGCAGTCCCGGAACCAGTAGTTCAGGAACTGGTCCTGCTGGCTGATGCCCGGCGTCATCCCGATCACGAGGAACGCGTCGGAGTAGGTGCCGCCGACCTGGCAGTGGTCCCAGCCCATCTCGCTGTTCAGGTTCGATGTCGGCGCGGGGCCGTCGAGCCCGATGCCCCGGGTCCAGTCGCCCCGCCACTCCACATCCGTGTACCAGGTGTCCTGCACGCCCAGGCCACCCGCGTCGGAGTAGGCGTAGTTGAAGCTCGACGTCGGGTTGGTGCTGACGAAGGTCAGCCCCGAGATCCGGATGTTCTTGTACCGGCGCCGGTTCGTCCACAGTGTCGTGTCGTTGGCGGCGGGGGAGTAGGTGATCCGGCTCAGGCGCTTGCCGTACCCGGTGATGCTGATCCCGTCGACGATGCCGCCGTTGCCGGCCACCCCGCCGTCGACGTTGGGCAGCAGTGAGTCCGGCTGGGTGAGCAGGTAGTTGCCCGGCGGGATGACCAGGACCTTCTTCGGTACCGCGCCGCTGATCGGGGCGCCCTGGAAGCTCGCCAGCACCTCGGCCGCAGCGGCCCGGAACGCGGCGTCGCTCGGCCGGGCGCCGGTCGGGTCGGCCCCGTGGTTCATGACGTCCACGCTGTACGGGTCGTCGCCCCCGCCGGCCGCTGAGGCGGGCACCCCGCCCAGCACGCCGGCCACCGCGCCGACCCCGACGGCCCCGACCAGGAACGCACGCCTGTTGTCCACCACTGCTGCTCCAGCCACCACGAGGGATAAGTTGATCAATAGTAGATGATCATGAAAACCCGTGCTCCGGGTACCGTGCCCGGGGGTGTCCGCCCAGGTGGAGGTGCTGGAACGGCACCGGTCCGGGCGGAGGCTGGCGTGTGGAGCGGCCCGGTCAGGCGTCCGGCCCCAGCTTCCCGGCGTAGGCGACGCCGGCCGGTCCCGTGACCCCCGGGTCGCAGGCGAACACGGCGCCGGCCAGCGGGTGCGGGGTGTCGGAGCGCGCGGTGGTCACCAACAGCACGCCGCCGGCGAAGCAGCAGCTCGTGGGCCGGGCGACCGGCAGCTCCACCACCGCGTCGAGCAGACCTCCCGGGGTGTACCGGTGCACGGCCGCCCCCTCCCACAACGCGACCCAGATCCCGCCCTCGTGGTCGACGGCCAGCCCGTCCGGCTCGACCGGGGCGGGAAACTCCACCAGCACGCGGCGCGCGGTCGGAACCCCGGAGCCGGGGTCGAAGTCGAGCACGTCGAGGGTGCGGCGGGTGCTGTCGACGTAGTACATCCGGGTGCCGTCGGGGCTCCAGCCGAGGCCGTTGGAGATGCCGATCCCGTCGAGGACCCGGTGCACCGTGCCGTCGAGGTCCGTCCGGTACAGGGAGCCGGCGGCGGTGTCCGAGTCCCCGCAGCTGCCGGCCCAGAACCGGCCGGCCGGATCGCACTTGCCGTCGTTCATCCGGACGCCCGGGTTGCCCGCCTCGGGCTGCGCGAGGTCCGTGACCGTGCCGTCGGGGGCGAGGTGGACGAAGCCGTCGCCGGCCGCGCACAGCCAGCCGCCGGCCAGGGCGGGCACGGCGGAGCCGAGCGGGCGTCCGACGGCGAGGGATCCGAGCCGTTCGAGGCGGACGGGTGCGGCCCCCGGCCCGCGGTCGGCCCCGAGGGTCGCCCGGTGCAGGAGGCCGGCGGGGATGTCCACCCAGGTGAACTCTCCGTCGGCGTGCACCGGCCCCTCGGCCAGCTCGCTGTCGGCGTCGGTCACGGGGTACGGGGTGAGGGTGCGCATCATGCTGGCCAATCGGGTGGATTCGGTTCGGGGTGCTCCCCGGCCACCACTGTGCCTGGCGACACCGGATCCGACCCCGGCACCTTTCCGCCCCACGGGAAGGGCCGGCGACGGTGTGACCCGCCGCCGGCCCGTACCCGTCAGAGGTTGTTGCTGATCCAGCCCGAGTAGCTGGTCAGGCGGGTGTAGATCCCGGGGACGCCCGGGTCGGCGCACCCGTCGCCCCAGCTCACGACGCCCGCGAGCTTGCCGTTGATCACGAACGGACCGCCGGAGTCACCCTGGCAGGTGTCCACGCCACCCTCGGGGTACCCGGCGCAGACCATCTTCGCCTTGAGGTACCTGCGGCCGTACGCGTCGGTGCAGTCCGCGTTGGACGTCACCGGCACGGTCGCCGCGAGCAGGGTCGGCGAGCCGCCGCCCTGACCGGCGTACGTGTCGCCCCAGCCCATGATCGCGGCCGCGGTGCCGGCGGCGTACAGGTTGGTGTCCGTCGAGGCCACCACGGGCAGGGTGCGCCGGTTGAGCGCCTGGGACAGGGTGAGGACGGCGACGTCGTCGCCCTTCTCCACCGAGCGGTAGCTCGCGTGCACGGCGATCGCGGACACCTGGCGGACGTCGCCGGCCTGGGTGCGCAGGTCGGTCCGCCCCGCCACCACCTGGACGTACTTCGCCTGCAGGCCGCTCACGCAGTGCGCGGCGGTGACGATCTTCGTGGGCGTGACCAGGGTGCCGCCGCAGAACTGGTGGCTGACGTTGGCGCGGTTCGGGTAGTACTTCGCGCTGACCAGGGCCACCAGCCACGGGCGGTCGGCGGTGCTGGCCTCCTCGCCGCCGACGATGTTCGCCGGGGGCGCGGCGAACGCCGTCGCGGGGGCGGCGAGGGTCGCCGTGGCCGCCGCGAGCACGAGAAGGGTACGGCGGAGGCGGGCCCAGCCGGGGTTCGGGGACATGAGGGGTTCCCTTCGGATTCCGCCCGGAGGCGGAGTGGACGGACGCGGCCACCGGTTCTCCCGAGCGGCGGCCGCCCGGCGGTACCTGTGTGGAGCGTGTCCGCCGGTCCCCAGAGCATTGTCAGTGTTGCGTTAAGGGCACCGTTGCAAATCCTTAAATTGCCGTCAAGGTTCCCGATTGCCTCACCACCACCGCAGATCCATGGAAATGCCATTCCCCCACCGGGCGGGGGCGCCCGGGTAGCTGGCCGCCGCCGCCCCGGGGCCTGAGCCTGCAACGGCTCCGCCAACACCTCGCCGAACGCGGCGTCCGGGTGAGCGTGTCGACCCTGAGCAACTGGCAGCGCGGCGTGAACCGGCCCGACAGACCGGACTCCCGACGGGTACTGGGCGCCCTGGAGGACATCCTGCGCGTCGACGGCCTGGGCACCCTCGTGGAACCCGAGCCGCGCCGGCACTACCCGGGCCCCGGCATGTCCCGCCGCCGGGGCAACGCGCTCCGCGCCGAGCTGCGGCTGATCGGCGGGCACCTGGTGCATCTCGCCGACTTCGACCTGCCGCCGGGGTTCCACGGGGTCCGCTGGGAGTGATGCCCTCCCGGAATATCCACCAGGGGCGATGCGTTCCGGCACACGTACCACCGTTGTGACATAGGGGGAGAAATGCGTGACTTCGGCGCGTCCGAGCAGATCACCATCCTGATGGGCGGCGAGGCGGGCGCCGACTGGGCGGACGTCGCGGCCCGGGTCGGCGGCTCCGTCGCCGACGTCCAGCTCGCGTACGCGGACCTGCGCGCCGACGCGCTGCGGCTCAAGGTCGCGCTGCTGCGCCGCCGGGTGGCCGCGGAGGTCGGCGCGGAGAAGTACCGGGCACCGGACGCGCGCCGGTCGCTGCGGTTCTACGACAAGGACGCCGGCGACCGGTTCATCGACGCGGACCTGGTCGCCGCCGTGCCGGAGGACCCGCGCTAGCCACCGACGCCGCCGGCCACCCCTCGTCCCAGGGGTGGCCGGCGGCGTCTCCGCTGGTGTCAGGCCCGCATCGCCCGCCGCGCCGGCACCATCGTCGCCGCGTACGCGGTCCCCAGCACCACCGCGCCCACCGCCGGCACCAGCCACCACGGCCCCGCCGCGACGGGCGTCCCCAGCAGCCCCACCCCGAGGAACAGCACCGGCAGCGCGGACAGCGCCAGGCCGGCCACGCACGCGCCGACCCCGTACAGCAGGCTCTCGCGGCGCACCATCGCCCGCAGCTGGCGCGGGGTGGCCCCGGCGAACCGCAGCGCGCCGAACTCCTCGCGCCGCCGGGACGTCGCGGCCACCAGGCTGTTGACGACGCCGATCAGCACGTACCCGAGCAGGCCGCCCACGACCACGAAGTTCAGCGACATCGAGGGCGTGACCTCCGGGGCGGCCCCGGGCGGCGTGGCCGAGACCCGCACCCCGGGGACGTCCGCGAGCGCCGCGCCGACGGCCGCCGCGTCCACCCCGCCGACGAGGACGGTCGGGACCAGGTGCCGGGGGCCGTACGCGAGGTCGGGGGAGACGACGAGTTCGCCGTAGCCGAGTTCGCGGGAGTACACGGCCGCCACGGTCGCCGTGGTCCGGGTCCCGTCGGCGAGGATCAGTTCGTGCCGGTCACCCGGCGCGAGCCCGTTGAACAGCGCGAACGACTTTCCGACGGCGATGCTGTCGCCCTTCAGCGCGCCGAGGCCGCCCGCCGTGACCCCCAGGTCGACCATGCCCTCGGCGTCCGCGCCGACGACGGCCGCCTGGTGGCTCCTGGCCTTGGCCTTGCCGTTCTCCACGCCCGGCCACACCACGGTCGTGGCGTCCAGGACGGCGGCCCGCGCCCCGGGCAGGGCCCGCAGCCGGTCCAGGGCGTAGGCGGGCACGCCGCCGAGGTCCGGTGCGGTCACCGTGACGCCGCCGACCACGCTGTCGGCCCGTTCCCGCGCCGCGCCGTGCTGCGGGGTGGTCTGGGTGAAGGTGTAGGTGATGGCGAAGGTCACGGCCATCGCGAGGCTGGTCAGGGCACCGGCGTTCCGGCCGGCGTACGCCCGCATGTTGTGCGCCGCGATCCACCCGGTCACGCTCCGGCCCCTCCCGTCCGAGGCCCTGCGCACGAGCAGCCGCCCGGCCGCGCGGACCAGCTGCGGCCCGGCCAGGGTCAGGCCGATCGCGGCGAGGATCCCCGACGTGCCGGTCCCGGCGACGGCCACCATGCTGCGGGTGAACAGGGGGACCGCCGCCATGGTGAGCGCGAGCAGGATCAGCCCGTACCCGATCCGGGCCCGCACCACCCCGCTCGGCGGCTCCGTGTTCGTCTGCGCCATGGCCTCGGTCGCCGGCAGCGCCGACACCTTCCGCGCCGCGCCCCGGGCGGCGATCCCGACCACGGCCAGGAACAGCACCGCCGTGATCAGCGCGGGGAACGGGCCGCGGACCAGCGCCAGCTCCTCGGGGATGATCCCGAGCCCGACGAACCAGTCCCGGACCCGGTCGGCCAGCAGGTACCCGCCGCCGATCCCCAGCGGCAGCACCACCAGCGCGGCCAGGGTGCCCTGTGCGGCGGCGAGCCGGCGGACCTGGCGCGGGGTGGCCCCGACGGCCCGCATCAGGGCCAGTTCGCGGCGCTGGCCGGCGACGTTCACCGACAGCGCGCCGGCGACCACGAACCCGACCATCATCAGCACCACCCCGGCCAGCGAGGCGGACAGCGCGATCAGGGTGCCCCGGCCCGCCCCGGCGGCCATGTGCTCGACGTCACCGCGGCCGGCGCCGGTGACCACCCGCAGGTCGGTACCCGCGAGCGCGGCCCGCACGTCCTCGGCGGTCCGGCCCCCCGGCGCGGACCACAGCGCGACGAGGTCGACCTTCCCGGCGTGCCCGGACAGCTCGGCGGCCCGCGCGTCGGTGAAGTACAGCCCGGCCGGCGCGCCGTCGAGGACCGCCGAGACCCGGTAGCTGCCCCGGACACCGCCGGCGACGATGTCCACGGTGCCGCCGGGCGCGAGCGCGATCCCGGCGACCGCGACCTCACCGGGCCCGGCGGGCGCCCGGCCGGTCAGCCGGGGCGCGTCGGGCAGCGCGGCGGAGGACCAGCCGTGCCCGCCGACCGGCACGGGGGCGCCGTTGACGATCGGGGTCGCCGGGAAGCTCCGGTCCCCGACGACGTGTGTCACGCCCGGCAGCGCGCCGAGCCGCCCGACGAAATCGGCGGGCACTCCGGCGCGGCCGGGCAGGGCGACGTCGATGTCCTCGTCCTGCACGACCTCCTGGGGCGCGGCGACCAGCACCGACGCGCCGCCGAACCGGTCCGTGGGAGCGTGGCCGCGCACGCCGGTCTCGGCGAGCAGCAGGGTGGCGCTGACGGCGACCGTGCCGAGCAGCACGGCCAGCGCCACGGCGACGAGTCCGCTGATCCGCCGCCGGGACATCGGCAGGGAGAGGGAGACGAGGTTCACGCCGCCGCCCCCACCGCGACCGGCCGGCCGACGACCCGGCTGATCCGGCCGCCGGCCATCAGCACGGTGTGCTCGGCCCGGGCCGCCGCGCCCGGGTCGTGGGTGACCATGACCACGGTCTGGCCCAGGTCCGTCACGAGCGAGGACAACAGATCGAGGATCCCGTCGGCGGTACGCGCGTCCAGCGCCCCCGTCGGCTCGTCGGCGAACACGACGGCCGGCCGGGCCACCAGTGCCCGGACCACCGCGACCCGCTGCCGCTGACCGCCGGACAGCTCGTCGGGGGCGCGCCGCAGCAGCCCGGCCAGGCCGGTGCGCTCGACGAGTTCGGCGATCCACCGCCGGTCGGGGGCCCGGCCGGCGAGCCGGAGCGGCAGGGTGATGTTCTGCTCGACGGTCAGGGACGGCACCAGGTTGTACGACTGGAAGATGAAGCCCACCTGCTCGCGGCGGACCTTGGCGCGCCGGGCCTCGCCCATCCGGCCGATCTCCACCCCGCCGATGGCGACCGAGCCCCGGGTCGGCACGTCGAGCCCGGAGGCGACGTGCAGCAGGGTGCTCTTGCCGGAGCCGGATTCGCCCATGATGGCCAGGAACGCCCCGCGCGGCACCCGCAGCGACACGTCGTCGAGGCCGGTGACGCCGCCCGGGTAGGCGCGGGTCACGCCGGTCAGGACCACCGCGTCGGCGCTCATCGGCGGCGGCCGAGCACGTAGGAGACGATCAGGCCGACGAGGCAGGCGGAGGCGACGATGCCGGCCGCGAGGCTCCACCCGTTCTGCCCGGCGAACGACTGCACCGCGTTGAACCCGGCCGCCGGGATCATCACGGCCCACAGCACCAGGCGCAGCATCCGGTGGCCGAGGCTGGCGACGGGCCTGGCGAGGGGCCGGTCGGCGGGCGCCTGCTGGTCGGTGAGGCGGTACTGGTCGGTCATGTCTTCCCCTAGCTCACAGTGACGTTCTGCTGTCCTGCACAACGCTAGGGAAATCGCCCTCCGCGCCCAATGCCGCCAGCTACCGACCCTGGGGTACGGCCAGCTGTACCTTTCGCGGCCGGCCGGTCACGCGTCACGGTCCGTGACGTACGGTGGCGGCGGACGGAGGTGGACATGACCCACTGGTGGACGTATGTCCGGGACAGGACCCGGGTGTTGGTGACCGCCTGGCTGCGCCTGGTGGCGGGCCTGGTCACGGACCTGCTGGCCCTCGGGGTCGCGGTCCTGTTCCTGTTCGTGGCGGCCGTGTCGGTGATCAGCGTGGGCCTGCCGCTGCTCCCGCTGGCCCTGCGGCTCCTCCGGGCGTTCGCGGACCGGGAACGCCGCCGCCTGTCGCGCGTCGGACCCCCGGTCGCGAGCCCCTACCGGCCCAGCCCGGACGGCTGGTGGCCGGCGCTGTGGAGCACCGTGACCGACCCGGCGACCCGGCGGGACCTGGGCTGGGCCCTGTCGCGGGCCGGCATGTTCTTCGTCGGGATCATCGCCGCCGCGCTGCCGGTGTCGGCGGTACGCGACCTGACGTTCCCGGCGTGGTGGCGGCTGCTCCCGGAGGGCACGGCGACCGGCGGGTTCGGCTTCCCGGTCGACGGCTGGGCCGGGGCGTTCACGGTGGCCCTGGTCAGCCCGGTCTGGATCGCGCTGAGCATCCTGGTCATCCCGGGGCTCGTCCGGTTTCACGACCACCTCGGCCGCCGGCTGCTGACGGCGCGGCCCGGTACGGACCTGTCGATGCGGATCACGGAGCTGACCGCGACCCGGGCCGCCGCCCTCGACGCGCACACGGCCGAGCTGCGCCGGATCGAGCGGTCCCTGCACGACGGCGCGCAGAACCGGCTGGTCGGGGTGGCGATCCTCACCGGTACCGCCCGCCGCGCCCTGGCCCGGGACCCGGCCGCCGCCGACGCGCTCCTCGAACGGGCCCAGCGCAGCGCGGAGGAGGCCCTGGCCGAGCTGCGGTCGGTGATCCGGAGCATCCTGCCGCCGATCCTGGACCAGCGCGGCCTCGACGGCGCGCTCGCGGCGCTGGCCGCCTCCTGCGCGGTGCCGTGCGAGGTCAGCGTCGACGTGCGGGACCGCTGCGCGGCGTCGGTGGAGGCCACGGCGTACTTCGTGGTCGCCGAGGCCCTGACCAACACGTCCCGGCACAGTGGCGCGGCGCACGCGGCGGTCGACGTCCGGCGGGTCGGCGACGTGCTGCGGATCCAGGTCCGTGACGACGGCCGGGGCGGCGCGGACGAGGGCGGCGGGTCGGGACTCACCGGCCTGCGCGGGCGGGTCTCGGCACACGACGGGACCCTGCGGGTATCGAGCCCGGCCGGTGGGCCGACAATTCTGGACGTGGAGCTGCCATGCGGATCGTGATCGCCGAGGACGACGCCCTGCTGCGCGAGGGGCTGTCGCTGCTGCTCGCGGGGGAGGGCTTCGAGGTGGTGGCCGCCGTCGGGGAACCGGCCGCGTTCCTCGCCGCCGTCCGCGAGCACCACCCCGACATCGCGGTCGTGGACGTGCGGATGCCGCCCACCCACACCGACGAGGGGATCCGGGCAGCCGTGGAGGCCCGCCGGGTCCAGCCCGGCCTGGCGGTGCTGGTCCTGTCGGCGTACGTGGAGCAGAGTTTCGCCACCGACCTGCTCGCCGAGGGGGCCGGCAAGGTGGGCTACCTGCTCAAGGAGCGGGTCGGCCGGGTGGAGACGTTCCTGTCCGCGCTGCGCCGGGTCGCCGAGGGCGGCACCGCGATCGACCCGGAGGTGATCGCGCAGCTGTTCGCGGCGCGCCGGGCGGGCGACCCGCTGGAGACTCTGTCGGCCCGGGAGCGCGAGGTGCTCGGCGCGATGGCCGAGGGCCTGGGCAACGGGGCGATCGCGGAACGGCTGTTCGTCACGGACAACGCGGTGCACAAGCACATCCGCAACATCTTCTCGAAGCTGGGCCTGACCCCGGAGGACGGGACGGACCGCCGGGTGGCGGCGGTGCTGCGCTACCTGGACGGCACCCGGCGCTGACACAACCCTTTTCCGGGTACCGGGGACCGGCCGCTCCGTCCTGTACGCCGGTCGGTCGCCGATCTAGACTCGTCGCACGCAGGCGCTGGTCGCTGGGGGTGACATGTCCGACCTGGAGCTCGAGTTGGTGCGGGCGCTGGCGTCCGGCCCGTTCCACCACGCGTTGTCCCTGGCCGTCCGCCGCCGGGGCCTGACCCTGGACCGGTTGTGCCACCGGCTGGCCGAGCGCGACATCCACCTGAGTACGGCCGCGTTGAGCTACTGGGCGAGCGGCCGGCGGCGCCCCGAACGCGGGGACTCGTTGAAGGGCGTCGCGGCGTTGGAGGACGTGCTCGGCCTGGCGCCGGGCGCGCTGACCGCGTTGCTGCCGCCGCCGCGCCCCAGGGGCCGGTACAGCACCGGGCTGGAGCCGCCGTTGCGGCCGTGGCGGGCCGGGATCCTGGAGCGGATGGCCGAGGACCTGGCGATGCCGGCGCACTCGGGGCTGCGCCGGCTCAGCGTGGACGAGCACGTGACCATCGACGCCGAGCGCTGCGAACGCACCCGGCGGGTCCGCGAGGTGATGCGCGCCGAACGCGACGACCTCTCCCGGTTCTACCTGTTCTGGCAGGTCGACGACCCGACGGCGGGCCGGCCCGGGTTCACCGACCTGTGGGGCTGCCGGCCGGGCCGGCACCGGTGGGACCCGGCGTCGGGGTACCTGATCACGGAGATGCTGCTCGACAGCCGGCTGGACGTGGGGGACACGGCCATCGTGCGGTACACCCTGGATCTGCCGGGGCACACGCCCGTCACCCGGTGCACCCGGACCGTGTCGAGGACCGTGCACGCGTTCGCGCTGGAGGTGACGTTCGCGCCGGGGACGGTGCCGGTCCGGTGCGCCTCGTTCCACCAGGCCGCCGCCGACGAGGCCGACGAGGACCTGCGCGATCTGCGGGTCGACCCGTCGGGCAGCGTGCACCTGGCCCGGATCGAGGCCCGCCCCGGCGTCTACGGCATCCAGCTGTACTGGTGAGGGCGGCCGGGTGACTCCGTTGGCACCCGACCGCCCGGACCGTGCGCCCCGGCCGGCGGAGGTCGGAGCCCCGCCGGCCGGGACGGTGCGCCCCGGCCGCACAGCCGACCGGGGCGCTCCCGGCCGCGCGGCCGACCGGGGCCGTGCGGCTAGCCGGCCCTACCGATCCGCACGGTCGTCTCCCGACCCTGCGCGTGCTCCTTGACGACCTCGATCCGGGTGTTGGTGTCGGGCACCTTCACGCCCAGGTCCGGGTTCTCCGCGTACCAGTAGGTGCCGGTCCGGTCGTTGAACGCGGCGACCGGGGCCTGCTTGCGGAACGTGGTCGCCACGCCGGCCCGGTGCAACGTGACCGCGTCGGTGTACTTCAGCCCGAGCGTCGCGTCGAACACCTGCGCGCGCGGGTGGGCGAACGCCCCGTCGGCGTACCGCATCGGGGTGGCCCGCACGTCCACCGGCAGGATCAGGCCGGCCCCGGGGTGGTCGCGCGTCGTGTTGTCGCTGTAGTACGGGTCCCACAGCCAGACGAGCACGCCGTCCTGGTAGGGGTACCGCTCCACCTGGTCGGCCTTCCCCGCCACCCCGGCCCAGCCGAAGTTGTACGGCCCGGTCTGGAGGAACTGTCCGAACGCGACGTACCGCCGGTTCTCCACGAGGTAGCTGCGGGGGTAGGTCTTGACGCCGGTGTCCCCGATCCGGGTGAACCCGCGCGCCGTCCAGCCGTTGTCCCCGCCCTCGATGTCGTCGGACAGCACGACCCGGTCGCCGGCCTTGACGGTGACGGTGTCGAGGAGGAAGCCGTTCTCGGCGGTGTTGGTGTCGGTGACGTAGCGGACGCGGAAGAGGACGGTGCCGCCGGCGTACCCGTCGAGGTTGTAGTTCAGGTCCACCCAGCCGGTGGAGGTGCCGGTCAGGCCGGGGCGGCCGCCGACGTTCGGGATGGGTGCGCCGTCGACGGTGCCGCCGACGCCCTTCCAGGTCGCGCCGTTGTCGGTCGAGACCTCGCCGTAGAGGTAGTCGAAGTCCTGCTCGATCCAGTAGCGGCTCTTGGCGGAGACGCTCGCGGTCGTCGCCCCGGACAGGTCCAGGGACCGGGTCAGGGTCTCGTCGAGGTAGTCGCCGCGCCCGCTCCACCACTGCGCCGCGCCCTGGAACGGTGCGACCAGGGGCGTGTTCACCTGTCGGGGCGGCAGGTTGACGAGGACCGCCTGCTTCTCGGCCGTGTTGTAGGAGGACACCCCGAGCACGTGGGTCGACTCGGTGGCCGCCTGCGCGGTGTCGTAGTTGAGCCAGCCGAGCTGCAGCTTGCTCCACGCGTCCAGGTCGCCCGGGTACTCGCCGGTCGGGCCGTTCTCCCTGCCCAGGTACGAGGCGTCCGACATCAGAGACCAGAAGTCGACGCCGTTGCCGCCGGTGGCCGCGTACAGGTCGGGCAGGCCCAGGAGCAGGTGGGCGTTCTCGTGCGCCACGAGCCCGAGGCCGCTGTTCTCGCCGGCCGTCAGGTAGTCGCCCACCCAGATCCCGGTGTCGGCGACCTGCGTGCCGCCCTGCTTGTTGCCCTCGGGTCCCGCGGTGCCGCGCGTGGGCCAGTACGCGAACCAGCGGTGCGCCCACAGCGCGCCGGCGCCCTGCGCCCCGCCACCCCACGTCTGGTCCACCCCGGCGTGGATGACCTCGTAGTTGTCGATGTAGCCGTCGGGCTCGTCGAAGTCGCCGTCCCGGTCGTGGTCGTACTGGTCGCGCTGGTCGTACTCGGCGAGCTGGGCCTTGATCTGCGCCGGGGTGCGGCCCTTGGCCAGCTCGGCGGCGTGCCAGGCGGCCAGGGAGTCGCGGACCAGGTCCCAGCTGTTCGGACACTGCCGGCCGCCGTCGCACAGGTCGCTGCCGTACCTGGCCTCGTTGTGGGGCAGCTTCACCCAGTCGGAGACGTACCCGGAGATGTCGTAGCGGCCCGAGGACTGGACCTGGAGGTAGTTGCGCAGCGAGTTCGCGCCCTTGGCACGGCTGAAGTACATGTCCTCGTAGTAGGCGCGGTCGAAGTTGGGCCGCCACAGCGTGTGGTTGTCGCTCGTGCCGGCCGGGTCCGGGATCGCGTTGTGCAGCGGGCCGGGCGCGCCGCCGTACTTGACCTGGCCCCGGTACATCGTCGTGTTGTCGACCTGGTCGCCGAACTCGGCGAGCACCACGAACACCTTCGCGGTGCCCTGCTGGGCGACCTCGACGTAGTCCTGGCCGACCCGCACCGTGCCGGCCGGGGCGGGCGCGACGGACCGGGCCTGCGGCGTACCCGCCGTGAGCTGTTCCATGGCCTTGCGGCGCAGCGACTGCTGCTGGGTCTGCAGGGGGCTGACCGGCTCGGGGGCCGACCGGCCCTCGGGGGCGGAGTCGGGCGCGGGGGAGGGTGGCGGTCCCGCTGAGGCCGGGCCGACGAGGGCCATGGCGCCGAGCAGCGTCGCCGTGAGCCCCGCCGCGATCGCGGTGGTTCTGCGCACTGGGATTCCTCTCACCTGGGCGGCCGGGAAGGGGAGAGGCCGGCCACCGGATCGGTGAAAGCTAACAGCCTGTGACGCCCCGCACGGCGCTCCCGACCGCGTTAACTGTTACCGGAATTGGGCCAGCACCACCGGATGCCGTGGAAGCCGGGCGTGACGTCGTGGTCGATCAGGTGCGCGCGGCACGCGTCGAACAGCCGGAGCCGGGTGAGGTCCTTGTGCGGGGAGCGGGGATCCTGCCGCCAGATCCGGTACGCGCGCTCGACGCCCGCGTCCGGGCCGAACCGCAGGGTCATGTCGAAGTGCTGGCCGGCCCGCAGCCACATCCCGTGGTACGGCTCGGTCACGGCCCCCGACACGTGGTACTGCAGCGCGTACTCCTCGCCCCGGCCCAGCGCGGGGAACACCAGCTCGGTCGCGACGAGGCCGGCCTCCCGGTCGGTGCGCGCCCGGCCGAGGGCGCAGTCCCGACCGGCCCGGACGGTGGGCACCGAACCCTGGGTGTGGGTGAGGACGACGTGCCGGCGCACGCCCGCCTGCCGGGCCCGGACAGCGACCCGCACCGTGGAGTGCCAGTGTCCCGGCCCGAGCACGGTCACGTCCTCCTGCACGGCGAGCACGTCGAGCCCGGGTTCGGCGGCCGCGTCGAGGGTGGCCCGCAGCCGCTGGGCGACCACCGGGGACGTGCCGGGCACCACCGGGGCGCGCGACCGGCCCTGGTGCGCGGGCTCGTCGAGCAGCCGCCCCAGCGACCCGGGCGGCAACCGCAGCACGGTCTCCAGCTCGGCGAGGACGCGCAGGCTCTCGGCCCGGTCGGGCCGGCTGACGCCGCGCTGCCAGTTGCTCAGGGTGGCCACGCTGACGGACAGCCCCGTACCGGTCAGCCGGTCGCGGAGCCGGTCGAGGCTCAGGCCCCGGTCGGCGATGGCCCACCGCAGCGCGGTGTGGAACGGGCCGGCCCGGAGCACGTCGTCGAGGTCGTAGATAAGAGTCCCTTAAGTCACGCAAAGTTACTGGCCGGTTCTGAATTTTCAGTGACAGTCGACCGCGTCGATCGAAAGCGCTGTCGTTCCATCGCAGGTCAGAGGCAGTTTCCCCCTCCAGGGACAGGGCGCGTTCCCGCTGAACGGCGTACCCGAAGTATGAGGTGTGATATTGCACGCAGTCGAGAGGGGATCCATGCTGGCCTCTCCCCAACCGGTTCGCCGGTAGCCCGGGCGCCCCTCGCCCGGCCTGGACGGGAAAGGAAACCCCCTCATGACCCCCTTCCGACTGTTGTCCGTGGGCGCGGCGCTCGCCCTGGGAGCCGCCGTCGTCCCGGTCACGATCGCCGCGGCGACCTCGAAGGCCCCCGCCGCGGTGTGCGTGCCCGCCGACTCCGACCACCGGCACGACGAGGCGGCCCCGGACTGCGTCTCCGCCGCCGTCAGCATGGACCGGCTCCCCGCCGTGGGCGAGACGGCCACCGTGAAGATCGAGCTGGGTACCCAGGTGCCGGTGGACTCCGCCCGGCTCGCGGTCCGGCTGCCGGCCACCCTGCGCCTCGACGCCGCGGGAACCGGCCTGTCCGCCCCGCGCGCCGTCGGGCTGGACCAGGTCGCCGAGCAGACGTTCGCGCTGCCGACCGGCGGTCGGACCGTGACCCTGAAGGTCACCGCGCTCGCCGCCGGCCCCGCCCAGGTCGAGGCCGACCTGACCGACGCCGGAGCGCCCGACCAGGCCCGCTCCGCGCACGCCACCACGGTGTTCACCGTCGGCGACCGGCCCGGGACCTCCGTGGCCGGCGTCGCGGGGACGGACAGCGCGGCCGTGGACGCCGGGACCGCCCGGCCGGCGACCAACGGGCACTCGGTGCCCCTGGTCGGGACCGCTCCCCGGTCACCGGCCGCCCGGGCGGCCACGGCCGCGCCCGGACAGATCTGCGCGACCGGCCAGTTCACGGTCGCGGACAAGACCGGCGCGTGGCTGGCCGGGCGCAACATCCCGGTGACCGTCATCGGGAAGACGACCTCCTCGGCGGGCAGCCAGACCTACGCCACGGGGCTGACGGGCGCCACCGACGGGAAGTACGCCCTGTGCTTCACGTCCCCGGTGACCACCATGTACTCCGTGCAGGTCAGGTTCACCTCCGACTCCAGCGTGTGGCGGGTGACCGACAACGCCGGTCAGAACACCTACAGCGTCACGACCGCGGCGAGGAGCAACGTGCCGTCGGGTACCGACCAGAACTTCGGCACCACGTCGCCGACCAGCACGTACATGCGCGGCTGGCACGCGTTCGACACGCTGAACCTGCTGTGGGGGATCCGCGCCTCGGGCACCAACTGCTGGACGGCCCGGGAGACGTCCAACTGCACGAAGATCACGATGCACTGGCAGCCGGGCAGCACCGACGGCACGTACTTCGACCCCGACGGCCGGTACGTGGCGTTCGAGGACGCCGACCCCGACTCCGAGCACCTCGTCCTGCACGAGGCCGGGCACCACTTCATGGACCTGCTGTACAACCGCTGGTGGCCGGTCTTCGACTGCCCCGACCCGCACTACCTGCACAAGAAGTCCGGCCCGACCTGCGCCTGGACCGAGGGCTTCGCCAACGCCATCACCGGCTACGCCAAGGGTGACGGCATGTTCTACTGGCCCGACGGCGAGTCCGTGAACCTGATGAGCACCAAGCCGTTCGACCCGTCCAAGCCGGCGAGCCGGACCAACATCGAGGACGGCGACCAGGTCGAGTGCCGGGTGGCCGGCTCCATGATCGACCTGTGGCGGCAGGTGGACAACGGGCCCGCCGCGACGTTCGACCTGATGCGCCGGTACACGTCCAGCACGTTCCGCGAGCACTTCAACGACGACCGGCCGCTGACCGGGATGAGCACGTCCGCGACGGCCCGCAACCTGGTCTACACGCACACGATCGACTACCGCACCTCCACGCCGCCCGGCACCGGGATCGCCAACGGCGGCTTCGAGAGCGGCACCGCGAACTGGACCATCACCGGCGGCGTCGTCGGCAACTGGCCCACCTACCCGGCCCAGCAGGGCTCCTGGTACGCCTGGATGGGCGGCAACGGCGTCGTCAACACCGACACCCTGTCCCAGCAGATCGCCGTCCCGTCCACCGGCACGAGCACCCTCACCTACCACCTGCGGATCGCCACGCAGGAGACCGGCGGCACCGTCTACGACACGTTCAAGGTCCAGATCGTGGACGGATCGACGACCACCACGCTGGGTACCTACTCCAACGTGAACGCCGGCAGCGGGTACGTGCTGCGCTCCGCCAGCCTCAACAACTATCGTGGCAGGACCGTGACGCTCAGGTTCGTCAGCGTGGAGGACTCGTCCCTCACGACCGACTTCCTGCTCGACACGATCGCACTGAGCACCACCTGACAGACCTGTGGCCGGGCCGGGGGACAGCGGCGCGGTCACTGTCCCGCTCCCGGATCCGCGCACTGACCCGGGAGCGGGAAACCCCTTTTCCGGGGTACGGGAGCCACCCGTACCCCGGAAAAGGGCCCTTTCTGGTGGGTACTAGGCGTTCCTGACGGCCCGGCGCAGGGCGGCCCGGTCCCGGACCCCCAGCCGGCGGTACAGCCGGGTCAGCCCGGCCTCCACCGTCTTCACGGACACCCGCAGCTCCCGGGCGATCTCCTGGTTCGTCGCCCCGGCCTCGATGAACGCGATCAGCCGCCGCTCGGTGTCCGGCGCGGGCAGCCCGGCCGCGTCGAGCCGCCCGACCCGCCCGGCCGCGTACCGGGCCCACGGCCGGCACCCGGCCCGGGCGTACAGCTCCCCGGCCCGGACCAGCGCGCTGCGCGCGGCCCCGACCCGCCGGGCCCGGACCTCCAGCTCGCCGAGCGTCAGCCAGGCCCGCGCGATCTCCAACGGATACGGGTGCCGGCCGGGGATCAGCCCCCGGAGCCGGTCGGCCGCGTCCCGCGCGGACCCGGTGATCCCCTCGACCAGGGCGGCGACCCGGTCGAGCCCGAGCAGCACCACCCGGCGGTGGAACCGGTCCGCGCGGGCGCGGGCGTCGGCGAGCACCGCGGCCGCCCGGTCCGGCGCGCCCGACAGGGCGAGCGCCTCGGCCAGGTCGGCGTCGATCAGCACCAGGGCCGGGTCGTGCACGCCCGTGCCGTGCAACAGTGCCACCGCCCGGTCGAACCGCCGGGCGGCCTGGGCCGGCTGGTCCAGGAGCAGGTCGGCCCGCCCCCGGGACATCAGGGCCCCGGCGAGCCACTCGGTGTCGCCGACCCGCTCCTCCAGGGCCACGGCCTCGTCGAGCAGCTCCACGGCGCGTTCCACCGTGCCGTCGGCCAGCTCTGCGGTGCCCCGCTGGTAGAGCGCCCGGCCCGGGGTGGGCTCGATCTCGATCCGCAGCCGGGCGGCGAGCCGGCCGGACTCCGCCGACGCGGCGCACAGCCCCGCCCGGTCCTGGATCCGGGCCACCGCCTGCAACACGTCGCACAGCGCCACGGTGCTCCCGGCCCGTTCGGTGTCGGCCAGCACCCGGGTCACGGCCTCCAGGGCGGCGGCCACCTCCCCGGCCCGGACCAGGCCGAGCGCCACCACCCGCCGGATCGACAGCGCCGCCCGGGACAGCTCCCGGCCCTCGGCGAGCGCCGCCGCCCGGCGGAGCAGGGCCGAGAAGTCCACCGGGTCGGCGACGTTCTCCAGTTCGTACCGGAAGTCCAGGCACTCCAGCAGCGCCTCGTCGTCGCCGGCCCGCTCCGCGTACGCCTCGGCCCGGGCCAGCTCGGCGCGCACCAGGTCCGGACGGGTGCGGCGCAGGGCCAGTTCCGCCCGGACCAGATGCACCCGGGCCAGCAGCGCCGGGTCGCCGTCCGCGTCGGCCTCCGCCGCGTCGAGGAGGTCCGGGGCGTCGGTGAAGTCCGCGTTCGCGAGGTCGATCAGCAGCAGCCGGGCGTGCACCCGCGACGGCCGGTGGTCCGCGCGCAGCACCGACGCGCACGCCTCCCACGCCTGGTCGGCGAGCCCTGCCGCGTGCGCGTACCGGCCCGAGGCCAGCAGCCGGGCCGTGGACGCCGCCGGGTCGTGCGCGCCGTGTTCCGCCGCGAGCCGGGCGAGCTGCGCGGCCGCCGCCGGGACGCCGCGCCGCTCGGCCTCGACCGCCGCCCCGAACAGGGTGTCCGCGAGCCACGGGTCGGGGCCGTTCGCGGCGAGCGCCAGGTGCCGGGCCCGCTCCACCGGGTCGGTACTGCGGCCGGCGAGCAGGGCGTGCGCGGCTCGGCGCACCCCGGGGGAGGCGTCGGTGTAGAGGAGGTCGCCGAGCAGGGGGTGTCCGAACTGGAGCCGGCCGTCGGGCTGGGCGACCAGGACGCCGGAGTCCAGCGCGGGTCGGAGCGCGTCGGTGGCCGGGTCGAGGTCGGGATGGCTGGACGCGGCGGCGAGGACCAGCGCGGAGCGGGTGGCGGCCGGCAGCGCGCCGAGCCGGTCGGCGAGCACCAGCCGCAGCCGGTCGGGGACGGGCAGCGGCTCCGTGGGCCACGGCAGGGTGGGTCGCCGGCACAGCAGCCGGCCCAGCTCCAGGGCGAGGAACGGGTTGCCCTCGCTGGCCGCGTACAGCCGGTCCAGCACCGGGGCGGGCAGCGGCAGGTCCAGGCGGTCGCGGACCAGCTCGCCGACGACGTCCGGCGGCAGGGGCAGCAGCTCGACCTCCTCGCCGGGGGCGGGTAGCAGACCGCCCAGCTCCGGGATCGCGCCGCCCGGAGCCCGTTCGGAGGCCAGGACCCGCAGTCGGCCGTCCGTACAGCGCCGGGCGACGAAGGTCAGCACCTCCCGGCTGGGCTGGTCGAGCCACTGCGCGTCGTCGAGGACGAGGAGCACCCGGCGGTCCCCGGTGAGCCGGCGGACCAGTTCGAGGACGGCGAGGCGCACGGCGAGCGGGTCGACCCGGGTGCCGTCGAGCGGCGGCCGGCGGAGCAGTGCCGTCTCCAGGGCGGCCCGGAGCGGCCCGGGCAGCGGGGTGTCCTCGCGGTAGGCGGAACCGAACAGTTCGGACAGCGCCAGGTACGGCACGGCCGCCTCGGCCTGGCGGGCGGTGCTGCGGGCCACGAACTCGCCGCGCGCGACCGCCTCGGCCGTCAGTACCTCGATGATGCTGGTCTTGCCCAGGCCGGCGGGTCCGTGCAGCAGCACGCCGCCACCGCCCTCGATCCGGGCACGGCACCGTGCCAGGACCTCGGCGCGGCCGAGCACGCCGGCAGCCTCCACCCGGCCGATTCTGCCCCTCGGGGCCGGTCGGGGGGAAGGGCCGTGTAACGCGATCGTTATCCGGGGCGAGGGATGCCCAAGGGTGCTCCCCCATGTCGCTGTCCGTCGATCTCCGGTTGGCTCGGGGGAACCGCGCAACCCCTCTGCGCGGTACCCCTCACCTGAAGGAGCTTTTCCATGAGACGTCGACCCGGGTTACCGGTCGCGGCGGCGGGCCTCGCGCTCGCCGTCGTCGCGGGAACGGCGGTGGCACTGTCCGTGTCCGCCACCGCGACCCCGCGAACGCCCGACCCGTCAGCGCGCGCCCTCGCGGCGGCCGACCTGGCGGCGCAGTCGGGCCTGGACGCCCTGGCCCAGGGCCCGGGCGAGAGCCTGCGCCGGGTGCACGCCTTCGCCGGCGAGCGCGGCCTGCACTACGCGGCCTACGAGCGTACCTACAAGGGCCTGCCGGTGATCGGCGGCGACGCCGTGGTCACCACGGACGGCGACGGGAAGGTGCGCGGCATCGAGGCCGCGAGCACGGCCCGGATCACCGTCGGCCTGGAGCCCACCGTGTCGGCGGCCGCGGCGGCGGCCACGGCCCGCGCCCTGCTGCCCACGGTCACCGACGCGACCGCCCCGACCCTGGCCGTGCTGGCCGGGGACAACCCGAAGCTGGTCTGGCAGACCCTGGTCACCGGCCGCACCGCGACCGCGCCCAGCAAGCTGCACGTCTACGTCGACGCCCGCACCGGAGCGGTGGCCGACAAGACCGACGACGTGAAGGCCGACACCGCCAACACGTACTACGCCGGCTCCGTCACCATCGACACCTCCGGCTCGGGTACGACCCGCACGCTGTCCGACCCGGGCCGCCCGGGCCTGCTCTGCGGACCGAACTCGACGAAGCAGGCCTACACCAACACGTCCACGACCTGGGGCAACGGTTCCGGCACCGACCTGAAGACGGCGTGTACCGACGCCTACTACTCGGTCGAGCAGGAGTGGAACATGCTCCGCGACTGGCTGGGCCGCAACGGGGTGAACGGCTCCGGCCGCGCGTTCCCGCTGTACGTGGGCCTGTCCGACGTGAACGCGTACTGGGACGGCAGCGCCGGCACCTTCGGCCACAACCAGGCCAACAACCGGCAGGCGACGAACATCGACGTCGTGGGCCACGAGATGGGCCACGCGATCTTCCAGTTCTCCGGCTCGGGCAACCCGACCTCCAACGAGGCCGGCGGCATGAACGAGTCCACCGGTGACATCTTCGGCGCGTTGACCGAGGCGTACGCGAACAACCCGAACGACCCGCCGGACTACGACGTCGGCGAGGAGGTCGACCTGGTCGGCCAGGGCCCGATCCGCAAGATGTACAACCCGTCGCTCGTCAACAACGACCCGAACTGCTACAACCAGCTCAGCAGCAACACCGAGGTGCACGCGGCGGCCGGCCCGCAGAACCACTGGTTCTACCTGCTCGCCGAGGGTTCGACCCCCGGCGGCGGCAAGCCGAACAGCCCGATCTGCTCGGGCGGCTCCGCGGTGACCGGGATCGGCATCCAGAAGGCCGGCAAGATCTTCCACACCGCGCTGCAGACGAAGACGAGCAGCTGGAACCACCTGGCCGCGCGCAAGGCCACCCTGCTGGCGGCGAAGAACCTGTACTCGCCGTCCTGTGTGGAGTTCAACGCGACCAAGGCGGCCTGGCTGGCCGTCGCCGTCCCGGCCCAGTCCGGTGAGGCGACCTGCACGGCCACCTCGAACGACTTCTCGATCTCGCTGAGCCCGGCGTCCGGCGGCACCATGCCGGGCAACGCGGTCACCACCACGGTCGGCACGACCACCACGTCCGGCAGCGCGCAGACGGTGAACCTGACCGCCTCGGGCCTGCCGAGCGGGGCGACCGCGAGCTTCAACCCCGCCTCGGTGCAGTCCGGCGCGTCGTCGACCCTGACGATCACCACCTCGACGGGTACGCCGGCCGGCGTCCACACCGTCACGGTCACCGGTACCGGAGCCGTGACCCACACGGCCACGTACCAGCTGACCGTCGGCACCACGAACCCGAACCCGACCGCGCCGGACATCGACGTGGCCAAGGTGCAGGCGCACCTGACCCAGCTCAACACGATCGCCTCGCAGAGCGGCGGCAACCGGCGGGCCGGCTCGGCGGGCTACACCGGTTCCGTGTCCTACATCAAGGCCAAGCTCCAGGCCGCCGGCTACACGGTGTCCGAGCAGAGCTGCACCAGCTGCACCTACGTCTCCAACAACCTGATCGCCGACTGGCCCGGTGGCGACACCAACAACACGGTCATGTTCGGCGCGCACCTCGACAGCGTCTCGGCCGGCCCGGGGATCAACGACAACGGCTCCGGCTCGGCGGCGATCCTGGAGGTGGCGCTCGCCCTGGCCGCCCAGAACCCGACCATGACCAAGCACGTCCGGTTCGGCTGGTGGACCGACGAGGAGCAGGGCCTCAACGGCTCCAAGCACTACGTCAACGCGCTGTCGGCCACCCAGCGCTCCGCCATCAAGGGGTACTACAACTTCGACATGATCGGGTCGAAGAACGGCGGGTACTTCATCAACAACCTGAACTCGGCGACCTCGGTACCGATGAAGGAGTACTGGACCTCGCTGAACCTGCAGCCCGAGGAGAATGTCGAGGGCCAGGGCCGCTCCGACGACTACTCGTTCCAGCAGGGCGGCATCCCCACCTCCGGGTACGCGGCCGGCGCCAGCGCGGTCAAGACCGCCGCCCAGGTGACCAAGTGGGGCGGCACCCGCGCCGCGTACGACGCCTGCTACCACGCGGCGTGTGACACGACCAGCAACATCAGCGCCACGGTGCTCGACCGCAGCGCGGACGGCATCGCGTACACCCTGTGGAAGCTCGCGGTCGGGGCCTCGCAGAGCAACGACTTCTCGATCTCGGTGAGCCCGACCTCGGGCAACACCCAGCCGGGCGGTTCGGTGTCGGCGACGGTCTACACGTCCACGATCTCCGGCAGCGCGCAGACGGTGAACCTGACCGCCTCGGGCCTGCCGAGCGGGGCCACGGCGAGCTTCAACCCCGCGTCGGTGAACTCCGGCGGCTCGTCGAGCCTGACGATCACCACCACGGCGGGTACCCCGTCCGGCAGCTACCCGGTGACCGTCACCGGTACCGGCAGCGTCTCGCACAGCACCAGCTTCACCCTGTCGGTGGGCACCGTGGCCAACGACTTCTCGGTCGCGCTCAGCCCGACCTCCGGCAGCGTGCAGGCCGGCGGCTCGGCGAGCTCGACGGTGTCCACGGCCACCACCTCCGGCAGCGCGCAGACGGTGAACCTGACCGCCTCGGGCCTGCCGAGCGGGGCCACGGCGAGCTTCAACCCCGCGTCGGTGACCTCGGGGGAGTCGTCGAGCCTGACGATCGCCACCTCGGCCAGCACCCCGGCCGGCACCTACACCGTGAACGTCACGGGCACGGGCGGCAGCGCGACCCACTCGGCCGCGTACACCCTGACCGTGACCACCACCAACCCCGGTGGGCGGACCTTCACCAACGGCACCGACTACACGATCGCCGACAACCAGATCTTCAGCGCCGTGTCGTCCAACGCCACCGGACCGGCGGCCTCGCCGGTGACGGTGTCGATCACCATCAACCACACCTGCGCCGAGGACCTGGGGATCAGCATCCTGGCCCCCAACGGCGTGTACTACCCGGTCAAGTACTCCGGGACCGGCGACTACTCCTGCACCGAGTTCGGCGGGACGCGCACCTACAGCGTGCCGGTCAGCTCGGCGGCGGCCGGCGTCTGGTACCTCCGGGTGACCGACTACGGGCCCGGTGACTACGGGGTGCTCGACACCTGGTCGATCACCGTATAGCTCCTGAGGGGAGAGGCCGTCCCCGGTCCGGTTCGCCGGTCCGGGGGCGGTCCCCGTCGGTGGTGGCCCCGTTCCGTGCCCGTGCGGGCCGTCGTCCCCGTGCGTGCCGTCGTCGCCCGGTCAGGCGGCTTCGGCGACCCGCAGGTGGGCGGTCCAGGCGCACGGTCGCGCCGGGTCGGGTTCCCAGCCGCCCTCGACCGTGAGGCCCTCGCAGCACCTCAGGTCCCGGGTGGCCTCCGCGAGTGGCGCGGGATGGTCGAGATCCCAGTGCAGCGGGTACCGGTGGGTCTCCCCGTCACGCTCGACTGTCAGCGTGACGCCGGCCTCGTCCAGGTCGACACGTGCCGTGGTCTGTGCGCTCATGGCGTTTCTCCTCTGCCCCTGATTCGAGGCTAGGCCCCCGGGCGGATGGGATCTGTCGACACGCGGACAGGTGGGTTGTCGATCCTGCGTCGTTCCGGGGACCGGTTCCGGCGCGCCCGACAGCGGGTTCGCCGGGGTCGGGAGGTCCCGGGCCGTCGCGGGAGTCAGGCGGCGGGGTCCTCGGCCAGGGTGTGCGCGACGAGGGCGTTGGCGTGGCCGTGGCCCATGCCGTGCTCAGCCTTGAGCCACGCGACGAGCTCCATGTGCTTCGTCAGCGGCGAGGCCCGGATGAGGTCCTTCCATTCCGCGAGCGGCCGGCCGTACTTCTTCTCGATCGACGGGAAATAGCTGGCCGGACCCTTCACTACGTCACTCATGCCCACAAGTATGCCACCGGGGTACGCCGTCACGAGGCCCCGCGACGGCGGCGCAGCGCCCCGAGCAGCCGGCGCCCCAGCAGCCAGAGCAGCGTGCCGTGGAACGCCGCCAACACGGCCAGGCCCACGACCCCGTCGGCCAGATCCGCCCAGTGCGGCCCGGACACCCCCCGGGCGACGTCGCCACCCGCCACCACCAGGAGTCTGACCAGCACCGGGATCGAGACCACCAGGAACGCGCCGACCGTGAGTACGGCGCCGACGGCCATGAAGGGCGCGTACCCGGAGACGAAGCGGCGCTCCCGGGGCGGCAACCCCGGGCGGGGGTCGGGACCGCGCCGGACCCAGAACCGCAGCAGCCGGCCGGCGTCGCCGTACAGGTTCCGGCAGCCGCTCAGGTCCTGGACCAGGAAGTACCCGTCGGTCCGCAGGAACAGCGCCCACTGGAGCAGCGCGCCCAGCCCGATGGTCAGCACCACCGCCCGCAGGCACGTCGCGACCATCCCGTCGGCGGCGAACCCGAGACCCGCGAACACGCACCCCGCCGCGACCAGCAGATCCGTCGCCGTACCCGCCAGGTAGACCAGCACCCGCCGCCGCCGGGGCAACGCCCACGCCCCCGTGACATCGGTCTGCGCGACCAGGACGGTCAACCGGGTGGACAACGTGACGGTGCCCGGCACCCCGAAGGCGCGGGCCACCGCCAGGTGCCCCAGCTCGTGCAGGGAGATCACCACCGAGGCGACCACCGCGTCGACCAGCAGCACCAGCGCCGCCGAGTCCGCCCACACCAGGTCGGCGAGCCCCGGCCGGCGCTCCGGCGACCGGACCAGCAGCACGACCGCCGCCAGCACCGCCGCACACCAGACCACGGCCGCCGGCCAGCGCACCAGCCAGCGCAGATGCCCGGACCGCAGCCAGGGCAACGAGGGCCGGGGCTGGGCCACGGTCGCCCCCGGCCGCCCGTCGATCTCCGCGACGAACCCGATCCGGTCCAGGCTCGCCACGAACGCCGCGACGTCCACCTCCTCGCCGTGCCGGCGGTGCAGCTCGTCGTGCACCTCCGCCGTACTCCGGCCCGCCGACAACAGCTCGATCGTCTCCATCCCCAGATCGGGCAGGGCGACGAACGGACCGGCGGGGGCCCGCCCGACGATCCATCCGTCCGCCTCCCGGTGCGCCGTCAGCTCGACGAACGTCACCGACATCGTGGCCCGCCGCAGTCCGGACAGTCGGGCCGGTGCGCCACCGGCACCGTGAACGCGTGCCCCAGCCGGACCGTGTTCCAGACCACGGGCTCACCCACGGGCGGCGGGGACACCCCGGTGAGCTGCGCCAACGCGATGTGCGCCGCGAACTGACCGGTCAGGTTGGCGGTGGCCGCGGTGACCATGTGCATCAGCGGGCCCGGGCCGGCGGTCGACTCGCCCTCGTAGTGGCTGCTCAGCCGCAGGCACCGCCAACAGGGGCCCGCGCCCGGCACGTACAGGGTCAGGCACACGTGCGGGCCGTCGTAACCCCCGTTCACCCAGGGGGTACCCGTGGCCAGCGCCGCCCGGTTGCACCAGTTGTCGATCTGGTCCGGGGTGTCCGCCCCGAGCACCACGAGGTCCACCTCGGCGAACAGCGCGCGCACGCCCTCCTCGGAGTCCACGGCCACCTGCCGCGCCCCGATCGGGCAGTCCGGCCGCAGCAGCCCGATCCGCGCGGCGGCGGCGTGCACCTTCGGCTTGCCGATGTCCTCGGGCAGATACAGCAACTGGCGGTTCAGGTTCGAGGACTCGACCACGTCGTTGTCGATCAGGGTCAGCCGGCCGATGCCCGACGCCGCCAGGCTGTACGCGCACGCGGCGCCCACCCCGCCGACCCCCAGGACGGCGACGTGCGCGGCACCGATCAGGTCCTGGACGTCCCAGGGCGAGGAGCGCGGGGCGCGGTCGATGTAGCTGTAGTAGGCCACCGAGCGGGAGTACCGTTCCCGGCGCTCCGGGTCGACGTCGGCGGCCACCGCGCCGTCCTCGAAGTACCCCGTGGCCACCAGGCCGCCGATGGCCGCCGTCAGCGCGTCCACACTGTGCTGCGGAAACTCGCGGTGTACGTGCTGGGCGACCTGCTCGGGCCGTCGTACCCCGTCCATGGCCGTGATGAGGGACCACAGCACTCCGTCGGCGTCGGTGATCTCCGAGGCCACTCCGAAGGCCGCGCCGCCGATCCGGATCGCGCCGGAGGCGGTCCGGAAGGGAGTGTGGACCCGCTTCACCCTGGGCGCGCGCATGGTCGCACCTTTCTGTGTCCGGAGGGGAGGTTCGGATCCGGGCCCGGGGGCTTCCGTGTCTTCCGGTCCGTGTCGGGCGGGGAGATATGGGGGCTTTCATTCCATATCAGGGCGTATGGGGGCATCCCCAGGAGGATGCCCCCAACCCGTCACTACCTCGGCAGCGGCCGCTCGTAGGTCGGGGACGTCGTCTCGAGCTTGTCCAGTTCGCGGATCTCGATGATGATCACGTGTTGTGCACCCCCCTCCACAATCGTCGGACCAGGTGTGAAAGACGGTGACACTGGACACTGGACGGAACCAGGATGAAACCTGGTCGGCGTCGGGGCGGCTGGAGGTGCGATGGAGTTCCGGATTCTCGGTCCGATCGAGGTCCACGCGGGTGGCCGGGCAGGTGACGGGCCGGACGGGTCCGGCCGGGACGCGCCTGTGCTGGGCGGCGGCCCGGCCGGTGGGTCGGAGGGTGGCCGGGCCGGGCCCGGCGGTACCCCGGCGGGTGAGTTCTCCGGCGGGCCGGGCGCCTGTCCGGGCGGTGGGCCCCTGCCGCTCGGGCCGCCGCGGACCCGCGCGGTGCTCGGCATCCTGCTGGTCCGTCCCGGCGAGATCGTCAGCGTCGGCCAGTTCGTCGACGAACTGTGGCCCGACCAGCCGCCCGCCGAGGCCCGGCCCCTCGTGCACGGCTACCTGAGCCGCCTGCGCCGGGCCCTGCGCGCGGCCCCGGACGGCGCGGCCCGGCTGGTCACCCGCAAGCCCGGCTACCTGCTGCACGTCGGCGACGGAGAGCTGGACCTGCACCGGTTCGAGGACCTGCTCGGCCGGGCCCGGTCCGCCCGGTCCGCCGGCGCCCTGGACGAGTCCCTGCGGTACTACCGGCGGGCGCACGCGCTCTGGCGGGGCACGCCCTTCGCCGACGCGCCGGCCACCCCCGGGATCGACGGGGCGGTCACCCGGCTGGCGGAGCTGCGGCTCGGCAGCGGGGAGGAGGAGTTCGCGGTACGCCTGGCGGTGGGGGAGGGGGCCGAACTGGTCGCGGCGCTGACCGAGCAGGTCGACGCGTACCCGCTGCGGGAACGGCCCGTCGGCCAGCTGATGCTCGCGCTGCACCGGGCGGGACGGACCGCCGAGGCCCTGGACGTGTACCGGCGGGCCGTCGCGCGGTTGGCCGGGGAACTCGGGATCGACCCCGGGCCGGAGCTGCGGCAGGTGGAGGTGGCGATCCTCCGGGGCGAGGTGGGCACGCCCTCCCGGGGCACGGCGGACGGCCCAGAGCTGGGGCAGGGGAACCGGGAAGCCGCTCCGCCGGGTCCTGGCGGTGGTGGGACGGAGCCCGGTTGGCCCGGTACCCGTCGTGTCGGGTTGGAAGTCGGGCAGTCCGGGGCCGGTCATGACGACGGGTCGCCGGTCGGGTGGCCTGGTTCCGGTCGTGAGGAGCCGGAGGACGGGCAGCCGGCGGCCGTTCGTGACGGGCGCCCGGGGCAGGCTCGTGTCGCACGGGCCGGAACGTCGCGCTCCGGTCCGGTCGGTCCCGAGCCGGCTCCGGACGTCCGTGACGGGGCCGTACCGGGCCCGGAGCCCGAACGGGTCGAACCCGACGCGGCCCGGGGCGACGAATCCGGCCATACCCGGGCGGTGACCGGCGAGACCTCGTGGCCGGGCGAGCGGCCGGCGCAGCTGCCCACCGACCTGGCCACCTTCACCGGCCGGTCCGCCGAACTCGCGCACCTGCTCGCCCCGGCGGATCCCGGCGCGGCGGGGGTGACGGTCGTGGCCGTCGACGGGATGGCCGGGGTCGGCAAGACCGCGCTGGCCGTGCGCGCCGCCCACCGGGTGGCCGGGCGGTTCCCCGACGGCCAGCTCTTCCTCGACCTGCACGGCTTCACCGAGGGCATCGAGGCCGTCGCGCCCGGCGACGCGCTGGACCGGATGCTGCGCGCCCTGGGCGTCCCCGGCGACCGCATCCCGCCGGGCACGGAGGACCGGGCCAGCCTGTTCCGCAGCGCCGTCGCCGGTCGGCGGATGCTGCTCCTGCTCGACAACGCGGCGACCGAGGACCAGGTCCGGCCGTTGTTGCCGGCCACCCCCGGCTGCCTGGTACTCGTCACCAGCCGGCACCGGCTGACCGGTCTGGACGCCGCCCTGCCGCTGTCACTCGACCTGCTGCCGCCGTCCGACGCGGTCGCGCTGTTCGTGCGGATCGCCGGGCCGGGCGCCGCCGCCGACCAGGCCGGTACCGCCGAGATCGTCGAGTTGTGCGGCCGGCTCCCGCTCGCGATCCGGATCGCCGCCGCCCGGCTGCGGTCCCGGTCCGGTTGGCGGCCGGCCCACCTCGCCGACCGGCTGCGCGACCACCGGCACCGGCTGGACCAGCTCGTCGCCGGGCACCGCAGCGTCGGTGGCGCGTTCGAGCTGTCGTACCAGCAGCTCGATCCCGACCAGCGCCGGATGTTCCGGCTGCTCGGCCTGCACCCGGGACCCGACACGGACGCCCCGGCCGCCGCCGCGCTCTCCGGGCTCGGGGTGCCCCGCGCCGACCGGCTCCTGGAGGACCTGACCGACGCGCACCTGCTCGAACAGCCCGTCGTCGGCCGCTACCGGTTCCACGACCTGCTCCGGGGGTACGCCGCCCGCGCGGCCGCCGACGAGGAGCCCGCCACGGACCGCCGCGCCGCCCTGATCCGCCTGTTCGACTACTACGTGGACACGGCGGCCGGCGCCGCGACCCTCGTGTACCCGCACGACGGCGACCTGTGCCTGTGCCGGACCACCACCCCGCCCACCCGGCCGCGCGGTGTGAGCACGGCACCCCAGGCGGCGACGTGGCTGGAGACCGAGCGGCAGAACCTGCTCGCCGTCGCCGCCCAGGCCGCCGGGATCGGGCTGCCGGAGTACCCGAACCGGCTCTCCGACGTCCTCGCCCGCAACCTGCGCAGCCGGGGGACGTTCGCCGACACCCTCAGCCTGCACAACCAGGCCCTGGCGGCGGCCAGCCAGATGGGGGACCGCCGGGGCGAGGGGCACGCCTGGTCCCGGCTCGGCGACCTGTACAAGGAAGTCGACCGGTACGACGACGCCCTCGACGCCTACCGTCGGGCACTCGGACTCTCCGGCGGGGCCGGCGACCGGGGCTGCGAGGGACACGCCCTGGCCGGACTGGGCATCCTGCACCTGCTCACCGGCCGCTCGCAGGAGGCGATCGGCTACTTCGGACGCTCCCTGGCCATCGCGCGCGAGATCGGCGACCGCAACGGCGAGCGCCGCGGCCTCGTCGGCCTCGGCATCCTCGACAAGCTGCTCGGCCGCCCCGAGGCCGCCCTCGACCACCTGGGCAGGGCGGTACGGATCGCCGCCGAGATCGGTGACCTGCCCGGCGAGGCGCACGCGTCGGTCTCACTGGCGGAGCTGCACCGCCAACTCGGCCGCCCCGACCGGGCCGTCGAACACCTGCACCGGGCGCTCGACCTGGTCAGGGAGTCCGGCGACCGGGCCGGTGAGGCGCACGCGTCGGTCTCCCTCGCGGCCTCGTACCGGCAGCTCGGCCTGCCCGACCAGGCCATCGGCCCCCTGCGTCGGGCGCTGGCCATCGCGGACCAGATCGGCGACCGGCAGGCCGAACAGGGCGCACTGGCGGCGCTCGGCGAGGCACAGTTGCTGCTCGGCCGGCACGACGAGGCCCTGGACGCCCAGAGCCGGGCGCTGGCCATCGCGCGCGAGATCGGGGACCGCAACGGCGAACTCGCCGCGCTGAACGGGCTCGGCCGGACCCGCCGGGCCACCGTCCGCCCCGACCTCGCGGTGCGCGACCACACCGAGGCCCTGGCCCTCGCCCTCGACCTCGGCCAGCCGCACGACCAGGCCGGCGCCCTGGACGGCCGTGCGGCCGCACAGCTCGATCTGGGCCGGCCGGACCTGGCCGGGGCGGACTGGCGCCGGGCGCTGGAACTGTTCGAGGCGGTGGATGCTCCGGAGGTGGGGCGGATTCGGGAGGCACTGGCCGCGCTGGCCTGAGACTGGGGCTGTCCGTGATGTGTTTGGTGGGGTGGTCTCGTTGCGATGGGTGGCCTGATGTGCGACTTTGGGGTCCCGGGCTTCCGGAGTCCCGGGGTGCCGGGTGTGCCGGGTGTGCCGGGAATCCCGGGGTGCCGGGTGTGCCGGGTGTGCCGGGAATCCCGGGGTGCCGGGTGTGCCGGGGTGCCGGGAGTCCCAGGAGCGTCGGGAGACCCGGGAGTCCCGGCTCCCAGCTCCCCAGCTCCCCAGCTCCAAGAGTCTCCGAGTCGCGGAGCAGCCCTGGAGTGCCTATCCCCAAGTCCCGATTCTCCTCAGCGGTTCAGCACCTGGTCGGTCAATCGGCGTCGTCGGCGTCCCAATGCCCGCAGCGCCGGCAGCGGTGGCTGTAGTCCGTGGACTCCGGGTCGTGCTGCTGAAACGTTGCGATGGCGCAGTTGCCGCAGTCGACGCAGATCTCCACGACGTCACAGGCCTCGAGTTTCCTCCACGTCGGGATCCGTTCGCGGTCCTCGCTGTCCACGTCGGCGCCGAGGACCGTTCTGATCCGGTGGTCGGTGTCGCGGCGTTCGTCGCCACACCGGAGGCAGGTAGAGATCCGAACGCAGGCCGCGTCCTTCCCGCCGGCCCGGCCGTACTCGTGGATCACCCCGGAAGACCCCAACCGGCCGCAGCTTGTGCACCGCCGCTCATACAGGCACGGGTCCGTCGCGGACTCGGGGTGGGGGTGCTGTCCCTCGAGCGTGTGCTGGCCTACCCGGCACAGCCACCGCCAGCCTCGCGGCCAGGACCTGCGGCCGTCGCGCAGGCGGTCCAGGAGCCACTCGACCGTCGCGATGACGACCCCCAGAAGGACGACGCCGAGGAAGATCGTCAGACCCAGGTGGTCCAGTAGCCATTTCACCTCGTCCATTGTGCTCTCGAAGTTCGATCCACAGTCGAAATGTCGCTGATCAGCCACTACGGCTCGCAGGCCATGGCCGGCCCCACCGCAGCCGAGCCGATCAGCGTTGCGACCGGCCGGTTGGATGTCCTCACCGACGTTCGCGACCGGTGAAGGATGAGGCGGGGGCGGAGTGCCGGAGGGTGATGACGTGCTCGACCAGTTCCGTGTCGGGGTGGTCCCGCCTGAAGGATCGGCTCGGATCCTGCCCGGCGTTCCGCACGTGATCGATTGCCGTGACCTGGTCTGCAGCGCGTTGGACAGGTATCCGGGGAAGGTGCCGGCCAGCCCACTGCCGTCAAACCGCTCGACTCTCTGTCGCCGTCGCCTCGACCACGGCGCGCGCCGCGTCCTCGTCGGCCGCTGGAGCACAACGTTCACGGTGGCGGGTAGGTGCTCAGGACACGAACGTCACCTCCGGGTACCTCGGCGACGGGCCGTCGAACAGGTGCCCGTTCCGTTGGCGCAGGTGCAGGTCGAAGAACGCTCCGACGTAGGCGCGCGCCACGGCCACCGCGCGTCGGCCGTCGATCGGACCGTACACCTCGGCGACCCGCTCGACCGGCACGTCCGCGATCCGGGCCAGTGCGGGGCCCAGCAGCACGGTGTCGTGGAAGCTGAGATGACGAGCCCCGGTCAGTCGGATCTCGTGGTGCCAGCCGCGCAGGTTGTCGGCGAACGTCCCCCAGGCCGGGTCGTCCACCCGGGAGTGGTCCTCGGCCGCCACCAGCAGGAACGGCCGGTCGAGCCCCGCCGCCGCGTCCGCCCCGTACGGCGTGCCGTCGAGGTTGATCCCGGCGCTGATCCGGGGATCGTCATGCATCAGCTGGGCGGCGGTCGCCCCGCCGAGGGAATGGCCGAACATCCCGACCCCGGTCAGCCGGAGCGCCCCTGTCAGGCCACGGGGTAGCCACCGACCTCCGGCGTCCGGATTGCCGCCCGTGTTGAGCACGGCCAGCCGGTCCAGCACGAACCGGGCGTCGGCTGCCCGCACCTCCACCATCCGGCGCGCGAACGCGGCCAGCTGCGCCGGGTCCTGGATGTCGCGGAGCAGGGGCAGGATCGTGTTGGGCTCGACCCGGCCATCGGGGAACTCCACGGCCATGGCGTCATGGGTGTGGTCGAGGGTGGCGACCACATACCCCCGGCTGACCAGGTCCTCCACGATCGCGGCACTGGAGTTGCGCTGAGCGCCGAAGCCGGGGGAGAACAACACCACCGGCCAGCCGCCGCGCCGAACCGCGACCGGAGCCCCCAGCCGGGCATGGGTCCGGACCGCGGCCAGGCCGGGCACGTCCCGGGGTGCGCCTCCCACGGTCTCGATGAGATCGCGCCCGACCGGCCCGGCCTCGGCGGGGGACAGCCAGGGGGCCAGGAGCCGGTTGTCGGGGTGTTCGGTCGGATACCACAACTGGACCATCAGCTCCCTTCTCCTTCCGGGCGTCACCCACGGATCCGTCCGGTCCGGGTCGACGAGGTGCAGGGCCACGGTGCCGATCGAGTGGTCACCCGTCGTGGAGGGAAGAGCGAACGGTGCCGTGGTCCTGGCCGCGGGGAGCTGGTCTGGTCCGGGCGCCCCCGGCGGAGGGGTGGCGGTGCCGGTCGCGGCGGAGGGCTGGGCGGCCGCCGGGGTGGCGGCCAGGAGCGTGAGGCCGGCAGCCGCCGCGACGGAGAGCACGAACCGGCGACGCGGCATCCGGTCGCGATCGTCTCCGCCCACCGGGGCGTGGCCGTCGAGAAGGTCGTCATTGCTTCGGGTCATCGGGTGTCCCTCGGGTCGGGCGGATGTCACCCTGGACGCTATGTCCGGGACGGGCGGCCGGTCGTCGTCCTGAGGACCGACCCGACGGACTCCGCGACGCCCGGAGTCCTACCCAGGTAGGACGCCTCACGGAGGACGCGCCGTCGCGCGCCGGCCACTATCGTTGTCCGAGTGTGGCGAAGGTGGCACTACCTGCGGTTTCAGTCCTGGACCTTCGACGTCGGCGTGGCGACGGGCGTCGCGCTTCTCGCGCTCCTGGAACAGGGGCTGACCTCTCCCGCCGTCGTCGGCGTCGGCCTGTTGATGGCGGTGGCGCTGCTCGGGCGCCGGAGCCAGCCCGTGTTCACGATGGCCGCCGTCGGCCTGCTCGCCCCGGCGCACCTGCTCCTGCGGGACTCGGTGCGCTGGTTCGACGTCGCGGTGCTCATCGCCATGTACTCGGTCGTCAAGTACCGCCCGCGGTTGTCCTGGGGCGTGCTGGCCGGGGCGGGTGCCGGGGCCGGCGTCGTGGTGGCGGGGCTGGTGGAGGCGCGGCAGTCCGACAACTTCTGGACCATCGTCTGGGTGGTCGGGGCCACGACCCTCGCCGTCTGGATCACGGCCTACAGCATGCGGACCCGCCGGTTGTACGTGGCGACGCTGGAGGAACGGGCCGTCACCCTGGAGCGCGAGCGCGACCATCTCGCCCGGCTGGCCGTCGCCGACGAACGGGCCGTGATCGCCCGGGAGCTGCACGACGTGGTGGCCCACAGCCTCAGTGTGATGATCGTGCAGGCCGACGCCGCCGGCTACCTGGTCGACCGCTCGTCGACCCGGGCCCAGGACGCGTTGGCGACGATCGCCTCCACCGGCCGTGACGCGCTGTACGACATGCGCCGGGTCGTCGCGGTGCTGCGCGGCGCGTCCACCGACCCCGACCCCGGCGGTGACCCCGGATCGGGCTCCGAGGCCCGGCGCCAGCTCGGCCTGGCCGAACTCGACGGCCTACTGGCGCGCACCACCTCGGCCGGCCTGCGGGTGACCAGGGAGACCATCGGTACGCCGACGGGGCTGAGCGCGGCGGAGGAGTTGACGGCGTACAGGATCGTGCAGGAGTCCCTGACGAACGTCCTGCGCCATGCAGGGCGGGACGCGGCGGTGACGTTGCGGCTGGAGTACACGCCGGAAAGGTTCTTCATCGAGGTGCGCGACGACGGTGCGGGACGGCCCGCGAACTCTGGATCGACGTCGGAGGGTCGACAACTGGCGTCGGGTGGTCACGGGCTGGTGGGGATCAGGGAGCGGGTGGCTGTGCACGGCGGCGAGCTGGCCATCGGTCCGAGCCCCGGTGGAGGGTGGCGGGTCGCGGCGACGATCCCCCGAGCCAAGGCAGCCGTCCGCCCAGGTGATCAGGACAGTTCGTCCAGCTCTGCCAGCCCCGCCGCCGCCACTTCATCCTCATCGGGCTCTACCAGCTCCGCGAGTTCCACCGGTTCCCAGGGCTCTTCCGGTTCTGCGAGTTCCACCGGTTCCCCGGGCTCATCCGGTTCCCCGGGCTCATCCGGTTCCCCGGGTTCTACCGGTTCCTCAAGTACCTTGAGTTCCGCGAGTTCCTGTCTCACTCGACCGAGTGCTCCAGGCGGTCGTGCCGCGCCGCCGGTTTTCGATGCGAACGGTGGCCGCGCGTGATCCGGCTGGTCGTGGTGGACGACCAGGAGCTGGTCCGGGCCGGTTTCCGGGTGATCCTGTCCGCCCAGGACGACATGGAGGTGGTCGGCGAGGCCGGCGACGGGGCCGAGGCGCTGCGGCTGCTGCGGGACGTCGTCGCCGATGTCGTGGTGATGGACATCCGGATGCCGGTCATGGACGGCGTGGCCGCGACCCGGGTGCTGTGTGCCCGCCCGGAGGGTCCCCGGGTCCTGGTGCTCACCACCTTCGACACCGACGAGGACGCGTTCGCGGCGCTGCAGGCCGGCGCCAGTGGATTCCTGCTCAAGAACGTGCCGTCGGCGGAACTGCTCGCGGCGATCCGGATCGTGGCCAGCGGCGACGCGGTCGTCGCGCCCCGGATCACCCGACGGCTGCTGGAACGCTTCGCCGGCCAGCTCGTCCAGGCTCCGTCCGACACTCCGACCCTGCCCGGACTGAAAACAGAAGGGGCAACGGAGTCGGCGGAGGGCACGGGCCCGGTGGCCGGGGCGACTATCGGGGCGACCATCGGGGCGACGGGAGCCGCGCGGCTGGCCGCCCTGACCGACCGCGAACGGCAGGTGCTCCTCTTGGTGGCGGAAGGGATGTCCAACCTCGAGATCGGTGCGCGACTCTTCGTGGCGGAGACGACAGTGAAGACGCACGTCGGACGGATCCTGGCCAAGCTCCAGCTCCGGGACCGGGTCCAGGCGGTGGTGCTGGCCTACGAGACCGGCATGGTCAGACCCGAACCGTGAGCCTGACCGCGACGCCTGCCCGGTGAAACCACCCCATGCCGGGCGAGGAACCGCGGTACCCAGTGCCGCCAGGCGGGCGACGACACCGTAGTGCGACCGGCCATCCGGACGACGACACCTTCGGGTGCGACCGGCAGGGCGGAAGGCGACACCTTCGAGTGCGACCGGCCGGGCGGCCCTAGATCACGATGGGGGAGCGGGGCCCCGTAACCGTGCCGGCCCGCGCTAGGCTGCGCCCATGTTGAACGTGTTCAAAGGTCGGGCGTGGTTCGCCGCCCGCTGGACGCTCATCGCGGTCCTGTTCGGCGGCTGCAGCCTCGCCTCGTGCTGCTGTTGCGGCTGGGTCGGACCATCCCCGGACGTCGTGGCCGCCGACGTCGTCGGCAACTGGAACGGCCCGCACGGCGGCACCCTCACCATCAACGCCGACGGCACCTTCACCAGAACCGACGTCCTCGAGTGTGGCGACGACCGCGACATCCCGGGGACGGTCCGGATCAACGACTCCGGTACCTGGACCCTGGAGGAACCCGAGAGCTTCGACCCCGAACAGGTCCTCACCCTGGAGACCGGGCCGCCCCACCAGACCTTCCAGATCGTCGACGACCAGCACCTCTACGACTTCATCGGCGACCCCGACGAGTACGAGATGTGCACGTACACCAAAGCCAGGAAGTGACGAGTTCCCGGTGGCGGCCAGGTGGCGACTGCAGCGGAAGGTGACCGTGCCTGATGTCGGACCGGGCCGGTGGGCGTTGTCCGCGAGCTAGGCCATGCGCTGGCTGTCGATGGCCCACTGGCCGTTCACCTGCACGAGGCCGTACACGTGCCGCTCCTGGGAGGTCTCGCCGGACGAGGTCGTGTACGTGATCGTCGCCGACACCGTCTTCTCGTCCACAGCGGTCACCTCGGTGGCGGTCACCGACCGGATCTGGCCCCAGAATGCCTGGTAGTCGCCGTACGATCGCGCGCGGTCCTGCTTGAAGCGGTCCGAGAGCCGGGCGTAGCCAGCCTGGGTGTCGCCCGGCATCAGTGCGTAGTAATCCGCGATCGCCCGCAGCGGAGTGATGGCCGCTCCCTCCGGAGCCCGGCCCGACGGGGAGGCGGACGGGGCGGAGGGGGAACCGGCGGATGATCCGGGAGGCGAGGGGCTGGTGGACCCGGCGGGCGTGGGCCGACCGGCGGAGCTGAACCAGGTCGGCTGTGGCCCGGTGGCACCGGGAGTGTCGTCCTTGTTGGCGAGTACGGCCACGAGGCCGGCGGTGGCGAGTACCGCCACGACGGCTGCGACCAGCACATACTTTCGCCGGGAACCCGAGGCCGTCTCCGATCCCGACGCCCCGGCCACGGCCGAGCCCCGGGTCCGGGCCGACGCCCGGGCCCCGGCCCTCGCCGCCTCCACGACGGCCGCGACCCGTGCCGCTTTCGCCGCCGCAGTCGTAGTGCCTGAACCCGAACCCGAAGCCGAGGTCGAGGTCGAGGTCGAGGTCGAGGTCGAACCCGAAGTCGAACCCGACGCCGGAGTCGGCCCCGAGGTCGAAGCAGACCCAGAGCTCGAAGCCGAATCCGAGGTCGCCCCCGAGCCAGAACCCGAACCAGAGGCCGAACCCGAACCAGAGGCCGAAGCCGAGCCAGAGGCCGAGCCAGAGGCCGAACCCGAAGTCGCCCCCGAACTCGGCGCAGAGGCTGGCTTCTGAACCGACACCGAATCAGAACCGACAGTCGATCCCTGGTCCGCCCCTCCGCCCGCAGCAGCCAAAGACCCCTGCCCCGATGCGGATCGAGCGCCCGACCCGGACTCCATGTCGGGCGTAGTCGCTGCACCCGCCCCGGCCTCCGGCACGACTGCCAACGCCGATTCCGATTCCGAGAAGAGGTTCACGGCCGACCCCGCATCGGAGTCCAATTCCGCAACCGGCCCCTCACCGGAGCCCAGGCCCGAGCCCCGAGCCGTTCCGGACTCCAGGTCCGGGTTCGGATGCGGAGCCACGCCCCGATCCGGACTCAGGTCGGGGCCGGACGATGGTTCGACCTCACGGCCCACATCCGGGGCCACCGCCCCAGCCCGCACCGAATCCGAGCCCCGGGACGAGGCCGGAGCCGACGCTCCAGCCGCCCCCGATTCCGCATCCAGGGTGGAAGCCACGGCAGGCGCGGACCCCGACTCAACCTCCGCGGCCAAGGTACCGGCCGAACCCGCCCCAGACTCAACCTCCCCGGCCAAGGTCCCGGCCGCACCCGCCCCCGACGCCAACTCCGAAGCCCCGGCGGACCGGGCCACAGCAGCCGAGGCCTCGGCCGAATCCGCCGTCGGACGACCGGCAACAGAACCCAACCCCCCGGCCGAACCCAGAATCGACCGACCCCCAGGCCCCAGAGGAGAAATCAGAGTGGGCGCCAACCCTTCCTTCGCCAACCCTTCCCCAGCCAGACCAGCCCCCGGCAGACCAGCCCCCGACCTGCCCCGCGCCCCCGGCCGACTCCCCCCAGCCAACCCCCCCAACCGCTCAGCCACCTCCGCCATCCCGGGCCGCGCCCCCGGATCCCGGTGCAGCATCTCCAACAACACCGGCGTCAACACCCCACCCTGCACCGGCGGCCGCAGCACACCCCCGGCCACCCGGTGCAGCAACGCGATCAGATTCGTGTCGGTCCCGAACGGCGGCATCCCCTCGACCGCGCTGTACAGCGTCGCCCCCAACGAGAACACGTCCGACGGGTGGTCGGCGTCGCCGCCGCGCGCGACCTCCGGCGCCAGATACGCGGGCGTCCCGGAGATGATGCTCGCGGCGGTGATGGTCGCGTCCCCGACGGCGCGGGAGATCCCGAAGTCCGTGATCTTCACGGTTCCGTGCGGGGTGACCAGCACATTCCCCGGCTTGACGTCCCGGTGCACGATCCCGGCGGCGTGCGCGGCGGCGAGCGCGGAGGCCAGCTGCCGGCCGATCCCGGCGACTTCGACCGGTGACAGGGGGCCGCGTTCGGCGAGGACCATGGTGAGGTTCTGCGAGGGCAGGTACTCCATGATGAGCCAGGGCTGGTCGGAGTCCTCGACGACGTCGAACAGGGTGACGGCGTTGGGGTGGTGCAGCCGGGCCGCGATCCGGGCCTCCCGGATGGCGCGGCGCTTGGCCTCGGAGACGGCGATCGGGTCGCCGGCGCCGCGGAGCAGGAGTTCCTTGATCGCGACCACCCGGCCGAGGCGCAGGTCCTGGCCCCGCCAGACGACGCCCATCGCGCCGGCGGCGATGCGTTCGCCCAGGCTGTAGCGTCCGCCGACGATCCGGGTTCCCTCGACCACGCCACGCTCCAGTACTCGTCGAATCCTCCCCGGCCGAGCGGCGCGGGACGCCTGGCGACGCGTCGGGCCGGGCCGCCGCGCGCGGTGCCGAGCCTACCCGGAACCCGCCCACCGCCCGACCGCCCGATCACGGAAACCCCGAAAGATCAACACCCTTCGACGGGTACGCACAGTGGACGGCCCTCCGGTACCGCGCAAATGGGGTGAAGGATTGTGGAAGCCGCGTGGCAGCGGCATGACAGGAGGCGTTCCTACGGTGACCTGGTGGATCCGAACATGGAGGCCCGATGCGTTTCGTGAGATCTGCCCTGTCCCTCCTACTCCTCAGCACGTCGGCGGTCGCCCTGGCCACCGCCGTCACCCCTCCGACGGCCGCCCAGGCCGCGTGTCCCCAGCCCAACTGGCGCATGGTGGCCGGCTCGCAACAGAAGGTGTTCCGCGGCCGGGGCGAGATCCAGTCCCGCAGCGCGCCCGACGGCGTCTCGGGCAAGAGCATCTTCAAGTTCACGTTCACCCAGACGGAGACCCTCGAGATGTCCGTCAGCGGCGGCGTCGAGCTGGGCTTCGCCGTCGCCAAGTTCAAGGTGGACGGCGGGCTGAAGAACACCACCTCGCTGTCCTTCACCGGCGAGAAGACCGATGAGTTCAGCTGGTCGGGCGTCGTGGGCGGGCGCACCTTCAACGTGCAGTACGGCGGCTTCTCCCAGCGGGCCATCTACGAGCGGGACCGGACCAACTGCGGTCTGGACGTCTTCCCGTGGATGCCCACCCGGTACACGGTCGAGGTGCCGGAGAGCGTCGGATTCAACATCTGGTACGACGGGTACCCGGTCCGGGCCGAGGGCGGGGGCGGCGGTGGGGTCACCCCGCCGTCCCCGGGACCCCAGCCGGTCGAGTCCGTGTACGGCCTGGCCGACGGCACGGTCCTGCACACCACCGACACCCGGCGGATCTACAAGATGGTCGGCGGCGCGCCGGTCTGGCAGGCCACCTGCGACGGGGGCATCTGCCAGCCGCAGTCCCGGCCGACCCGCCAGTCGGTGATCGACGCCGGGCCGGCGACGCCCCGCAACGGGTCCTCGGCCGTGGACCAGCGCGGTCGGGTGTACCTCTTCGTCGGCGGCGCGCCGCTCTGGCAGTCGCACTGCGACGCGCCGGTCAACTGTGGCACCCCGCCGCGGATCTCCGACTGGTCGATCGACGCCCGCGAGCACATGAACCTCGTGCCGGCCGACGGGCAGCTGCTCCAGGGCTGGGACGGCGGCGTGGGTACCCCGGTCGCGGCCACGGTCGGCGGCGCCCGGATCAACTTCGCCAACGAGGCGGAGGTCGTCGACACCGGCCACGGCGCGGACTGGTCGAGCCGGGTCGTCGCGGTGTCCACGTACGCGTTCCAGGGCCTGGGGGAGCAGCCGGCCGACGGCACCCTGGTCCAGGGCGCGGGCGTCGGTGGGGACACCCCGGTGGCGATGTTCGTCGCGGGCGCGCGGATCAACTTCGCCAACCCGCAGGAGGTCATCGACGCCGGGTACGGCACGGACTGGCGGTCGAAGGTGCGGGCCATCCCGACCCGGGCGTTCACCCTGATGCACGCGAACATCCCGCCCGACGGTTCCCTGGTCCAGGGCACGAACGGCTCGACGCCGGTGGCCATGATGGTCGGCGGTTCCCGGGTCGACTTCGCCAACCCCCAGGAGGTGATCGACGCCGGGTACGGCACGAACTGGCCCTCGAAGGTGCGCGGCATCCCGGTCCGGGCGTTCAACATGATCCCGGCGGACCTCCCGGCCGACGGCACCCTGATCCAGGGCACCGGGGGCGGCGCGTCCACGGCGGTCGCGGAGATGGTCGGCGGCGGCCGGGTGGACTTCCACTCCCCGGAGGAGGTCGTGGCCGCCGGGCACGGCACGGACTGGGGTACGAAGGTGCGCGCGATCCCGACCCGGGCGTTCCACCTGATCACCACGAGGATCGCCGACCGGACCGTGTTGCGGGCGCCCGACGCGACCGCGGGGTCCGGGATCAGCCCGCAGTCGGTGTTCCTGGTCGTCGGCGGCGCGCGGGTCGGCATCGCCACCGAGCAGGAGCTCTTCGCCCTCGGCTACCAGTGGTCGGACGTCGATCTGGTGCCGGTCCGCACCCTGCGGGCCCTGCCCACCCGGATCGCGAACAGCACGGTCTTCCGCGCGCCGGACGCGACCCCGGACTCCGGGATCAGCCCGCAGTCGGTGTTCGTCGCGGTCGGCGGCGGCCGGATCGGGTTCCACACCGAGCAGGAGTTCCTCGGCCTCGGCTACCGCTGGGAGCACGTGGTGCCGCTGCCCGCCCGGGTGGCGAGGACGATGCTCGCCCGGGTCGGCGACGGCGGCGTGTTCCGGGCCCCGGACGCGACCCCGGAGTCGGGCGTGGACCCGAGTTCGGTGTTCCTCGGGGCGGGCGGCGCCCGGATCGGGTTCCACACCGAACAGGAACTCTTCGCCCTCGGGTACCAGTGGTCGGACGTGACGCTCCTGCCGGTCCGGGTCGTGAAGGCCATGCCGACGACCCTGCGCGACGGCACCCTGATCCAGGGCTGGGCCGACGGCACCGGCACCGGGACCGCCGACGTGTACGGCGGCAAACGGTTCGTGTTCGGCAACCCGAACGAGGTGGTCGCGTCGGGCTTCGGCACGTCCTGGTCCGCCCAGGTGGTCCGGGTGCCGGTCCGGGTGTTCGACCAGCTCCCGACGGCGCCCGGCGCGCCGACCCTCGCGGTCCGGGCGCCCGGCAGGCTCACCGCCGGGCAGTCGCTGGCCGCCGGTCAGTCGGTCGCCACGGCCAACGGTCAGTACCGGCTGGTCATGCAGGCCGACGGGAACCTCGTCCAGTTCACCGGGGACGCCGACCCCCGCGCGCTCTGGTCGTCGAACACCGCCGGGCACCCCGGGGCGACGGCGGTGCTCCAGCGCGACGGGAACCTCGTCGTGCGGGGTGCCGACGGCGCGGCGCTGTGGAACTCGGGCACCGGTGGCCGCCCCGACGGCGACCACGTGCTGGCAGTGCAGAGCGACGCGAACCTCGTCGTGTACGCCGCCGGCGGGGCCGCGCTGTGGTCCACCGGCCGCACCAACGGCCTGCTGCCGGCCGGCTCGACCCTCCGGCCGGGCTGGTCGCTGCGCGCGCCGGGCGGGCGGGGCCTGCTCCTGATGCACGAGGACGGCACCCTGGTGCTGTACGCGCCGGACGGCCGGGCGCTGTGGTCGTCGGAGACCGGCGGGCACCCCGGGGCCTCGGCGGTGCTCCAGCGGGACGGCAACCTGGTGGTGCGCGGTGCCGACGGCGCGGCGCTGTGGAGTTCGGGCACGGGCGGCAACGCCGACGCCGCGTACACGCTGACCGTGCGGGACGACGGGACCGCGGCGGTCAGCCCGCCGACCGGGTCCGCCCTCTGGGTCGACAACCGGGTGGACCGGGTGCTGGCTGCGGGGCGCACGCTGCTGGTGGGCTGGACGGTGCGGTCCGCGGACCGGCGGTACTCGCTGACCATGCAGTCCGACGGCAACCTGGTCGAGTACGGGCCGGACGGGGCGGACGTGTGGAGCACCCGCACGACGGTCCCGGGCAGCCGGGTCACCCTGCAGCGGGACGGCAACCTGGTGCTCACGACGAGCACGGGCCACCCGGTGTGGAACTCGGGCACCGGCGGCCGTCCGGACGCCGCGTACCTCCTGGCGGTGCAGAACGACGGCAACGTGGTCGTCTACGCCCCGGACGGCTCGGTGGTGTGGAGCCGCTGACCGGAGCGCCGACGGAACCCCGGTGGCCACCCGGCCGCCGGGGTTCCGGCACCGCTAGGCGCGCAGTTCCATGTCGGGCCAGTACGCCCGCACCGGGTGCGCGTCCACCGCGCGTTCCACCTGCTCGACGGTCGGCTCGCCGGCCCCGTCGCGGGTCCACTCGACGTCCCAGATATCCGTCTCGGCCCGCCAGGTCGCGCGCACCTCGATCCGGTACCCGGCGGCCAGGTCGGCGCAGAACCGCCGGATCGCGGCGGCGCGCTCGGCGGGCAGCCGGGTCCACTCGGCCAGCGGCGACGGTACCCCGGGGCGGGCGGCCCGGACCTCGGCCCAGTCCACGCCGTACACGTCGAGGAGGGCGTCCACGTCGGCCGTGCGGTACATCGGCACCGTGACCGTGGCGCCCTTGTTCCGGCCGGCGGCGGCCCGGCGGTGCGCGTGCGGGCTGAGCCAGCCGGCGGCGAGGCAGTAGTCGAGGTCGAGGCGGCGCACCCCGAGGTGCGCGGCGGCCTCGTCGAGGGTCAGCAGCCGGTCGGCGGCCAGCTCGGCGACGAGCGCCGGGTCGGCGGCGAGGACCTCCAGGTCGGCCACCGCGTACCGGCCGCCCGCGCCGGGCTCGATGCCCCGCTCGGCCGTGAGCCGCTGGAAGTCCTCCTTGTTCCAGCCGAGCAGCTCCAGCGCCCCGCTCGCGGACTTGCTGACGGCCCGCCAGTTCTGCCGTCGCTCGACGATCTCCGCGATCTGGTCCTTGTCGACCCCGTCGAGGTCGTTGAGCCGGAAGATCGGATTCCCCTTGTACTGCCCGACGGGTACGAGCGCGCCGGCCGCGGCGAGGTCGTCGATGTCGCTGGGCTTGACCCGCAGGCCGGTGCGCTCGGAGAGCCGTTCGGCGGAGCGGTGACTACCGAGCGGGGCGGTCGAGGCGCGGGGAGTTTCCTGTTCGGGCATCACCTACGGTATCCCGGGCCGCACCCCGGGCCGCCGGCACTGCCCCACCCGCCCCGCCGCGTCACACCGGCCGCCACCCACCCGCGTCCCGTCCCGCCCGGCGCGCCCCGCCCAGCGCGTCGCACCGGGCCGGGCCCTAACCGCTGGTCGCCGCCGTGGCGGCCGTCGTGGCCGCGACGCCGGCCAGGACGGCCGCCTGCACCTCCGCGATGGCCTTGCGGACCGCGTCGGCGGCCCACGCCCCCTCGCTGATCTCCTTCAGCCGGGCCTTGACCTGGCCGCGCGGCAGGTCCCCGAAGACCTTCCTCTCGAACCCGACCGCGCCGATCAGGGCGCACAGCGCGGCGGTGCGGGCGGGGACCTCCCCGGTCCCGGTGACGGCGGCCCGGATCCGCCCGAGGGCGTCGGCCTCGGCGGAGGATGTCGCGCCGTGCGCGTCCGGGTAGCGGGTCCGGGGGAAGACGAGCAGGACCTTGTCGTGTTCGGCGCGCAGGATCCCGGCCGCGACGAGCTGGTCGAGCACCTGCTGCCGGCCGTACTTCCCGAGCAGGTTCACCCAAGCCTTGGGGGTCCGGGCCTTCTCGGCCGCGATCCGGGCGAGCGCGGCGTCGGTGGGGGAGTCGCCGACCGGGCGGGGGTCGCGCGCGACGACCTTGCGGCCCGAGACCTCGATGCGTTCGGCGAGCGCGAGCTCCAGCAGCAGCGCCCCGCCCACGCCCGCGGTGAGCTGGGCGGAACCCAATCGGGAACCGCCGGCGGCGTCGCGGGTGAGGAGGACGAGTTCGGCGGCGAGGGAAGGAACGGTCATGCCGTCCAGATTACTGGTTGACATTCCAAGACGACCGGTCGTATGTTCTTCCCATGGCGCGACCGAGACTCAGTGACGGCACCCGTACGCGGCTGCTCGAGGCGGGTGCGGCCGCGTTCCTGGAGAACGGCTACCACGGCACCGGCATCAAACAGATCCTCGACGAGGTGCGGGTGCCCAAGGGCTCGTTCTACAACTACTTCGCCAGCAAGGAGGACCTGGGCGTCGCCGTCATCCGCTACTACCGCGACTGCACCGCCCGGAGCATGGCCGACGCGATGGAGAACGCCCCCGCCCCGCTGGTCGGGCTGCGGACGTTCTTCGAGCGTCAGATGGCCGCGTTCGAGGAGGCCCGGTTCGCCGGGGGCTGCCTGCTGGCGAACCTGGCCGGTGAGCTCGACGGCAGCGACGCCTGTCGGGACGCGCTGGCCGTGGCGTTCCGCGCCTGGCGGGACGACGTGCGCGACGCGCTCGCCGCCGCCCAGCGCGACGGCACGGTCCGGGCGGACATCGACGCGACGGAGCTGGCGGACGTGCTGGTCGAGTCGTGGGAGGGCGCGGTGATCCGGATGAAGATCGACCGCTCGCTCGAACCGCTCGACCGCTGCCTGCGGCGCCAGCTCGACGGCTACTTCCGGCCGTGACCGGGAGGGCCGGAGTCCGGCTCTCTTTTTTTGCCCCAATTCCAAGACGACCGGTCGTATATCGACCGGCCCAGCACAGGAGAGAACATGTCCAGAACCGTCATCGTCACGGGCTCGTCCAGCGGGATCGGGCTCGACATCGCCCGGGGCTTCCTCGACCAGGGCGCGAACGTGGTCCTCAACGGCCGCGACGCCGACAAGCTCAAGGCCGTCGTCGCCGACCTCGGCCAGCCCGACCGGACGGCCGCCGTCGCCGGGGACAACAGCCTCCCGGCCACCCGCGAGGCGCTGGTCCGCACCGCCGTCGAGCGGTTCGGCTCGGTGGACGTGCTGGTCAACAACGCCGGCATCTTCGGGGCCAAGCCGTTCCTCGACGTCACCGAGGAGGACCTCGACAGCTACCTGACCGGGAACCTGAAGAGCACCTACTTCACCACCCAGGCCGTGGTCCGGCAGATGGCCCGGCAGGCCACGGGTGGCGCGGTCGTCAACATCGGCACCGTCCTGATCGACCACGCCGTGACCAGCCTGCCCGCCTCGGCGCCCCTGGTGAGCAAGGGCGGCGTGCACGCGCTGACCACCAGCCTGTCCGCCGAACTCGCCCCGCTCGGCATCCGGGTCAACGCGGTCGCGCCCGGCATCATCCGCACCCCGTTGCACGCCGCGTCCAACGTCGACGGGCTCGGCGGCCTGGCCCTGCTCGACCGGATCGGCGAGGTCTCGGAGACCACGGCGGCCGTGCTGTACCTGGCCGACGCCACGTTCACGACCGGGCACATCCTGCGGGTCGACGGCGGCTACGTCACCGGGAGGGCCTGATGCCGTACGTGAACATCAAGATCACCCGCGAGGGGGGTACGACCGGCGAGCAGAAGGCCGCGCTCATCCACGGGGTGACGGAGCTGCTCCGGCAGGTACTGGACAAGAATCCGGCGACGACGTTCGTGGTCATCGACGAGGTCGAGCTGGAGAACTGGGGCGTCGGCGGCCTGCCCGTCGAGGACTACCGGGCGGCCCAGAAACAGCAGTGACCAGGGCCGGGCGCGCCCTCCGCTCCGACGGGGACGCGCCCGGCGGGTACACCGCAAGCGGCCCCGGGCCCGTGGACGTCCACGGGCCCGGGGCCGGCACCACACCACCGGTCAGGGCGCCGCCGTCATCGCGACCAGGATCCGCCGGTCCCCGGTGAACGGCTGCCGCCCGTGCGCCACCAGCATGTTGTTGACCACCATCACGTCCCCGACCCGCCACGGCAGCGCGAGGCTCACCTCGTCGTAGGCCTCCCGGATCGCGTCCAGGTCCGCGGCCGTGATCGGGGAGCCGTCCGCGAGGGTGGCGTGCCGGGGCAGGTCCTGCACGGCGTACAGCTCCTGGAGCATCTCGCTGACCTCGGCGTCCAGGCTGGACACGTGGAACAGGTTGGCCTGGTTGAACCACACGTCCTCGCCGGTGACCGGTTCCTTCTGGGTGGCGGGCCGGTGGTGCCGGGTGCGCAGGCCGTAGTCCGTCCACTCGAACTGCTGGCCGTGCGCGGCGCAGTACCCCTCGACGACTGTGCGGTCCTCGGTCTGGAACGCCTCCTGCCAGGACAGCCCCAGGTCCTCCTGGAACGCCCGGGTGTAGACCACCCCGTCGGCGAACCGGTCGCGCACCTCCTGCGGGATCCGGCGCAGCATCGCCCGGCTGTCCGCGATCGGGGTCGCGCCCCCGGTCTCGGCGGCCGTGTGGCAGACGAAGAACAACCGCCCGGGCCAGGTGTCGGAGTAGGAGTTCTCGTTGTGCATCGGAATGGACTGCGCCGCCGGGTACTCCGTGGAGGTGTAGATGTTGCCCTGCACCTCGCTGCGCGGCGTGGACCGCTCCGTGTACTCCAACGGCTCCCCGCCCACGGTCCGCACCACCCGGTCGAACAGGTCCAGGTCCGCGGGCAGCCCGCGCAGCAGCACGGCCCCGACGGTGGCCAGGTCGGCGTGGATCGCGTCGAGATCGTCCAGCGACTCGGTCACGGTGTGCACGGCCAGCGACGTGTGGCCGTTGCCGACGAGTTCTCTCATGCCGCTTTCCTCTCTTCCAGGCGGCGCGCGCGTTCCTGGGCGCCGACGAGGTCGTCGGGCAGCGCGTCGGGGACTTCGGTGTCGAACCGGCGCAGGATCCGCATCCGGAACGCGACGACGGTGATCAGGGCCATCACCAGGGCGAACACGATGTAGGTGAGGCCGATGCCCCGGCCCGCGCCGACGCCGAGCACGAGGCCCACGGAGTCGGCGAGCGCGCCGTCGGGGGCCATCGCGGACCCGAACAGCCGCACGGCCAGCGGGGCCAGGATCGCGAACCCGATCGGGAGGGTCGACCAGGCGATGGTCTGGTTGAGGGCGAACACCCGGCCGTGGAACCGCTGGGGCACCTTGACCTGCACGACGGTCACGTAGATGCCCTGCGAGACGGTCATCGCCATGGCCATGGTGAACACGCCGACCGCGACCACGGCCACGGACGGGTGCAGGCCGGTGATGAGGCAGCCGGCGGCGATGCCCAGGTTGCCGATCAGCACGCCGATCATCCGGCGGCTGCGGGGGCCGCCCCACACGGCCATCAGGGTGCCGCCCGCGACCGCGCCCAGCGCCTCGGCGAGGACCGCCTGGGCCACCTGGGCGGGGCCGCCGAACGACAGCACCAGCGGCGGCAGCAGCACCAGGGCGGGGGCGAGGAAGATGTTGGCGATCGCGAAGTACGCGAGCATGGTGCGGAAGCCGCGGTGGTTCCACGAGTACCGCAGGCCGCCCGCGATGGCGGTGAGCAGCCGTTCCTTCGGCCGCCAACCCATGGTGTCGGGGAACCGGACGAACAGCAGCACCGTGACGGCGAGCGCGTAGCTGGCCACGTCGATCGCGAGGATCCCGACCAGTCCGATCGCGGCGAACAGCCCGGCGGCGATCACCGGCATCAGCAGTACCGCGAAACCGTTGCTGAGCTGCGCCAAACCGGTGGCCTGCCCGAGGTACCGCTTGGGCACCAGCTGCGGGACGGCCGCCTGGAACCCGATCCGCTGGAACGCGCCGGCCGCCGAGCCCAGGGACAGCAGCACGTACAGCGGCCACAGCGCGGTCTGCCCGGTCCACAGCAGCAGTGCCAGGGTCAGCTGGATCGCGCCGGCCGTGCAGCTGGCGGCCATCATGATCTTCCGCCGGTCGGTCCGGTCGATGATCGCGCCGGCCACCGGCAGGGTGAGCACCCCGCAGATCAGCGACGCCGCCCACAGCAGGCCGAGCTGGGCCACGGAACCCGTCTTCGTGTACAGCCAGATCGGCACCGCGAACGCGGTCAGCGCCGAGCCGGTCGAGGAGACCAGCTGCCCGACGGCCACGCTGAGGAACCGGCCCATGCTGGGCGCGACGGTGGCCGGCGGCGGGGTGTCGCCGGGGTGCCGCCAGTCGTGCAGCGCCCAGGCCGCGTCCTCGCCCTTGGCAGCCACCTCGACCGCCCGCACGTCGCCGGCCCGGACCGCCGGGTGCACGGTGCTGACGATCTCGGCGAGTTCGTCGGCGCGGTGCTTGAGGAAGAAGTGTCCGGCCTGGTCGAGGACGACGAGGGCCACGGTGTCGGTGAGGAACTGCCATTCCGTGTACCGCTCGGCGTGGTAGTCCGTGACCGGGTCCTCGGAGCCGACCACGGAGATGATCGGCGCGCGGAGCTTGTCGACCTTGTGGTTGAACAGCTCCGTGAAGTACGCCTCCGCGGCGACCCCGTCGGCGCGCATGTTGGTGATGATCCGGTCGGCCTGCTCGGGGTCGAGTTCGCTGGTGTCCACGCCCATCGACGCGAGCCAGTTCGTGTAGAACCGGTTGCTGCGGAACTTCTCCATCCGGGCGCGCAGGTTGCCCCACGCGCCCTTCAGCCGGGCGAACGGGAAGATGGCGCCGATGTACACGGCCTCCAGTTCGCGGCCGGCGGCCTCCAGGCGGCGGGCCACCCCGACGGTGACGGCGTTGCCGACCCCGCAGTGGCCGTACAGGACCAGCGGGCCCTGGACGCGTTCGAGGATCTCGGCGGCCACCCGTTCGACCAGCTCGTCGAAGGGCAGGCCCTCCTCGGACAGCCCGACGTCGTGGCCGGGGATGGCCACCGACCACAGGGCGTGGCCGGCGGGCAGCGCGTCCGCGAGCGGCTGGTACACGATGGCGCTGCCGCCGCCGTAGGGCAGGCAGACGTACGACAGGGTCCGGGCCCCGGGCTTCGTCAGCTCGTACAGCAGCCGGCGCGGCCCCGCCTCGCCCTCGCCGTCGACGAACACGCCCAGCTCGGCGATGGTGCGGTGCGCGAACAGGTCCATCACCCCGACCGCGCGGCCGCCGTCGAGCACCTTGCGCAGCCGCGCGACCACCTGGGTCGCGAGCAGCGAGTGCCCGCCGAGGTCGAAGAAGTCGTCGTGCACGCCGAACGCCTCGGTGTTGAGCACGTCGGCCCACACCCGCCACACGGCCCGTTCGGTGTCGGTGCCGGGTTCGACCAGGGCGGCGGAGGCGTCGCGCTGGGCCTGCGGCGCGGGCAGCGCGGCCCGGTCGAGCTTGCCGTTCGGGGTGAGCGGCAGGGTGTCCAGGCTGGTCACCGTGCCGGGCACCATGTAGTCGGGCAGGGTCGCCTTCAGCGCGGTGCGCAGCTCGGCCGGGACGGCGTCGCCGACGACGTACGCGGCGAGCCGCTGGTCGCCGGGGGAGTCCTCGCGGACCAGGGCCACGGCCTCGCGGACCCCCGGCTGGTCGAGCAGCGCGGCCTCGATCTCGCCGAGTTCGATCCGCTGGCCCCGGAGCTTGACCTGGCCGTCGATCCGGCCGAGGAACTCCACGGTCCCGTCGTGCCGCCACCGGGCCAGGTCACCGGTCCGGTACAGCCGGGCGCCCGGGGTGGTGCCGAACGGGTCGGGGACGAACCGGTCGGCGGTCAGCGCGGGCCGGCGGTGGTAGCCGCGCGCCACGCCCACGCCGCCGAGGTGCAGCTCGCCGGGGACCCCGACCGGCGCGGGCCGGCCGTGCGCGTCCAACACGTACACCGCGAGGTTCTGGATCGGGGCGCCGATCGGCACGCTGGCGAGGTCGGCGAGCGCGTCGGGACGGCAGTGCCAGCTCGTCACGTCGATCGCGGCCTCGGTGGGCCCGTACAGGTTGTACAGCGCGCACTCCGGCAGCCGGGAGGTCAGCGCCACGGCGGAGGCCACCGGGAGCGCCTCGCCGCTGCACAGCACCCGGCGCAGCGACCGGCAGTCCTCGACACCGTCCTCCGCGAGGAACACGGCGAGCATGGACGGCACGAAGTGCGCGGTGGTGATCTGCTCGGCGGTGAGGAGTTCGCGCAGGTAGCCGGCGTCCTTGTGCCCGCCGGGCCGGGCCAGCACGAGGCGCGCGCCGGCCAGCAGCGGCCAGAAGAACTCCCACACCGACACGTCGAAGCTGGCCGGAGTCTTCTGCAGCACGGAGTCCGCGGCGGTCAGCCCGTACTCCTTCTGCATCCAGTCGAGCCGGTTCACGATGCCCCGGTGGGTGTTCGTGACGCCCTTGGGCCGGCCGGTGGAGCCGGAGGTGTAGATGACGTAGGCCGCGTTGGTCGGCCCCGCGAGGGGCTCCGGGTTCCCGTCGGGCTGCCCGGACCACTCCGCCGGGTCGTCCAGGTCCAGGACCAGCGCGTCGGTCGCCGGCAGGTCCGCGCGCAACGCCCGCTGGGTCAGCACCACGGGCGCGGCGGCGTCGCCGAGCATGAAGGCCAACCGCTCCTTCGGGTACTCCGGATCCAGCGGCAGGTACGCCGCCCCCGCCTTGAGCACGCCCAACAGGGCCACCGGCAGCTCCACGGACCGCTGCGCGCACACGCCCACCAGCGACTCCGGCCCGACCCCGAGGGCCCGCAGCCGGTGCGCGACCTGGTTGGCCCGCGCGTTGAGCTCGGCGTACGTGAGGCTCGTGCCCTCCACCGTCAGCGCCACCGCGTCGGGCGCGCCCGCGACCGTGGCCTCGATCAGGGAGTGCAGGGTCGCCTGGTCGGGGAAGGCCGCGCCGGTGGCGTTCCAGCCGTCGGTGACCTGGACCCGTTCCTCGTCGCGCAGCAGGTCCAGGGTGGACACCGGCGCGTCCGGCCGGGCCACGACAGAGGCGAGCAGCGCGCGCAGGTGCCCGGCCATCCGGACCACCGTCGACTCGCCGAACAGCGCCGTGTTGTGCACGAGCCGGCAGCGCAGCCCCGAGGCGATCTCGACGACGTGCAGTTCGAGGTCGAACCGGGTGGCCTTCAGGTCCATCGGGTTCCACTCGAACGACAGGTCCGAGGTGCCGGCCGTGTCGATCCGGCCCATCTCGTAGTTCTGCAGCACGAACATGGCCTGGAACACCGGCGACCGGCTGACGCTGCGCGGCACGCCCAGCGCGGTGACCAGCCGCTCGAACGGCACGTCCGCGTGGTCGAAGGCGTCGAGCACCAGGTGCCGGGTCCGGTCGAGCAGCTCCACGAACGTCGGGTCGCCGGCCAGCTGGGCGCGCAGCGGCAGCATGTTGACGAACATGCCGACGACGCCCTCCAGTTCCGGCCGGGCCCGGCCCGCCGAGGAGGAGCCGACCGCGAAGTCGTCCTGGTCGGCGTACCGGGACAGCAGCACCTGGTACGCGGCGAGCAGGGCCATGAACAGGGTCGACCCGTGCTCGCGGGCGAGGCGGCCCACGTCCTCGGCCAGCTCCGCCGGGATGTGGAACAGGTGCCAGTCGCCGTCGAACGTCTGGGTCGCCGGCCGGGGCCGGTCGGTGGGCAGCTCCAGCGCGGGCACGCCGGCCAGGCGTTCGCTCCAGTGCGCCAGGTTGCGGTCCAGCTCCGTACCGGCCAGGGTGGCGCGCTGCCAGTGCGCGAAGTCCCCGTAGGAGATCGGCAGCTCGGGCAGTCCGGCCCCGGTCCCGGCCCGCGCGCCGTGGTAGGACGCGGCGAGGTCGCGCAGCAGGATGTCCACCGACCAGCCGTCGCCGACGATGTGGTGCGAGGACAGCAGCAGGATGTGGTCCTCTTCGGCCAACGACACCAGCGTCGCGTGCAGCAGCGGCCCGCTGACCAGGTCGAACGTCTCACTCGCCGCCGCCTCGACCACGGCGCGCGCCGCGTCCTCGTCGGCCGCCGCCACGATCCGCAGCGGCACCTCCACCGTGTCCGCGACCTCCACGGTGGGCTGGCCGTTCTCGTCGGCCGGGAACCGCATCCGCAGCGCCTCGTGCCGGGCGGGCAGCGCCGCGAGGGCGTGCCGGAGCGCGTCGAGGTCGATCGGCCCGCGCAGCCGCAACGGCACCGGGATGTTGTACGAGGTGGTCCCCGGAGCGAACTGCTCCATGAACCAGACCCGTTCCTGCTGGTACGACAGCGGCGGGGCGGTGCCGGCGGGCCGGGTCGGGATCGGTGCCGGCCCCTCGGCGGTGGCGGCGCGCTGCCGGAGCCGGCGCTCCAGCAGGGCCGCGCGGGCGGACTTCGTGTCGGTCATGCGGGACCTTCCTCGGCGAGCAGCTGCTCGATCTCGGCGTCGCTGAGCTGGTCGAGCTCCTCGGCGAGTGAGCGTTCGATCTCGGCGGCGAGCTGCGCCACCACCGAGTGCGTGAACAGACCCCGGGTCGGGATCGTCACGCCGGTCCTGCTCCGGAGCCGGGCGATGGCCCGGATCGCGAGCAGGGAGTTGCCCCCCAGTTCGAAGAAGTCGTCGTCCGCGCCGATCCGGTCCAGGCCGAGCAGTTCGGCGAACACCTCGGCGACGAGTTCCTCGGCCGCGCCCTCGGGGGCCGCGAACGGCCGGGCGGCGGCGGGGCCCGGGGCGGGCAGGGCGCGCCGGTCGAGCTTGCCGTTCGGGGTGAGCGGCAGCGCGTCCAGGACGACGAACGCGGAGGGCACCATGTAGTCGGGCAGCACCGCGCCGAGCGCCGCCGGCAGGGTCGCCGGGTCCGCGTCGCCGACCAGGTACCCGACCAGGCGCGGGTCGCCCGGGGTGTCCTCGCGGGCGACCACGGCCGCCTCGCGCACACCCGGCCGGTCGCGCAGCACCGCCTCGATCTCGGCCGGCTCGATCCGGTAGCCGCGGAGTTTGAGCTGCTCGTCGGCCCGGCCCAGGTAGTCCACGGTGCCGTCGGGCCGCCAGCGGGCCAGGTCGCCCGTCCGGTACATCCGCTGGCCCGGGGGACCGTAGGGGCAGGGCAGGAAGCGGTCGGCGGTCAGTCCGGGCCGGCCCAGGTAGCCCCGGGTGACGGGCACCCCCGCGACATACAACTCGCCGGGTACGCCGGGCGGCACGAGCCGCAGCTGCGCGTCGAGGATGTGGATCCGGGTGTTCCAGATCGGCCGGCCCACGGACACCGGCCCGGCGGGCAGCGGCTCCCCGGGCGCGATCCGGGCCGCGACACAGCCGACGGTCGCCTCGGTCGGCCCGTACTCGTTGATGACGGCCGCCCCCGGGTGCCGGGCCCGCCAGGCGTCGACGGCGTCGGCGGACAGCGCCTCCCCGCCCAGCACCAGGTCCCCGGTGGGGGAGGACTCGTCGGGCAGCGTGGCCAGCAGGGCCAGGTGGCTGGGGGTGGCCTTCAGGAACGTCGGCGCCTCCGCCGGCGGCTCGGCCAGGGAGGCCAGCTCCACGGTGCCGCCCGCCGTCAACGGTCCGAACAGGCCGGTGACGGTGAGGTCGAACGCGACGGGGGAGTGCACGAGCGCCCGCCCGGCCAGGCCGGGGTAGGTGTGCCGGGACCAGGCCAGGTAGGCGGTCACCGAGCGGTGTTCGACCATCACGCCCTTGGGGCGGCCGGTCGAGCCGGAGGTGTAGAGCACGTAGGCGAGGTTGCCCGGCCCGGCGACGGGACCTGCGGTCCCGGGTGCCCCGTCCCATTCATCCGGATCGTCCAACCGCAGCTGCTCGACCTCGGAGGCCAGCTTCCCGCAGGTCAGCACCACCTTCGCCCCGGTGTCGGCGACCATGTAGGCCAGCCGGTCGTCCGGCAGGTCCGGATCCAGCGGCACGTACGCGGCGCCCGCCTCCAGGACACCGAGCAGGCCCACGACGAGGTGCACCGAGGGCTCGGCGTGCACCCCGACCACGCTCTCCGGGCCCACGCCCAGGCCCCGGAGCCGCCGCGCGACCCGTGCGACGCGCCCGGAGAGTTCGGAGTATGTCAGCGTTTCGGAGCCGTGCCGCAGTGCCGTCGCGTCCGGGGTGCGGGCGACCTGCTCGGCGAACAGTTCGGGCAGGGTGCGCTCGGGCACGTCGGCCGCCGTGCCGTTCCAGCCGTGCAGGACAGCCTCGTGCTCCTCGTCGGACAGCAGCGGCAGCTCCGACACGGCCGTGTCCGGAGCGGCGAGCGCGCCGGTGAGTAACCGCAGGTAGCGGGCCACCACGGACTCGGCGGTGGCCCGGTCGAACAGGTCCGTGCGGTACAGCAGGCGGCACTCGCCGGCCGTCACGTCGAACGCGAGATCGTCCTTCGTCGTGTTGTACGCCAGCGGCTCGATCCCCGTGTGCGGGATGAAGTTGAACCCCAGCTGGTACAGCGGCTGGGTCCCCGGGTCCCGCTGGGGCGCCAGCGCCTCGACCACGGTCTGGAACGGCAGCGCGCCGTGCTCCATCGCGTCCAGCATCGCCGTGCGGACCTGCCCGACGAGGCCCGCGAACGACGGGTCGGCGGCGGTGTCGACCCGGATCGCGAGCTGGTTGACGAACATGCCGACCAGCGGTTCGAGCTCGGGCAGGTCCCGGCCGGCCGTGGTGACGCCCACGACCAGGTCACCCTGGCCGGACAGCCGGGACAGCACCGCCGCGTACCCCGCGAGGAACACCATGAACGGGGTCGCCGACAGGGTCCGGCCGGCGGCCGTCACCGCGTCCAGCAGGCCCGCCGGCAGGTCGAACCGGACCTCGTCGCCGGCGTAGCCGAGCTGCGCCGGACGGGGGCGGTCGGTGGGCACGGTGTGCACCTCGGGGGCCCCGGCGAGCTGGCCCCGCCAGTACCCCAGATGCTGGTCTTTGACCTGGTCGGTGAGCTGTTGACGTTGCCAGACGGCGTAGTCCGGATAGCCGATCGCCAGCTCCGGCAGCCTGGCCGGCCGGCCCTGCACGGCGGCCGTGGCGAGTTCCTCCAGCTCGGAGGACAGCACCAGGTAGGACCCCGCGTCGAACACGATGTGGTGCACGACGAACGTGACCATCCACCGGTCGTCGGCGATCCGGGACAGGAGGGCGCGCCACAGGGGGGCGTGGTCGGTCGGGATCGCGGTGCGCGCCATGGCGAGGCCGGCCTCGGCGATCCGGGCGGCACGGGCCTCGGCGGGCAGGTCGCGGAGGTCCTCCACCCGCGCGTCCACCGGCACCTCGGCGTGCACGACCTGGGTCAGCACGCCGTCGTCGAGCCGGAAAGCCGTGCGCAGCGGCTCATGCCGCCGGACGAACTCCGACAGCGCCGCGGTCATCTGGTCGGCCTCCGCCGACACCGGCAGCACGACCTGGACAGGCAGGTTGAAAACCGTTGAGCCGGGGTCGAGCTGGTCGGCCAGCCACACCCGTTCCTGGCCGAAGGAAGCGGGGAACTCCCACGGTCCGACAGTCGGCTCTGACTTCGTCACGGACACTCCAAAAAGGGTGGTACGGGTTCGCAAAGTTTGGGCCATTGTAGTCAGTGATCATGGCGTGGCTAATGCCCACCTTTCGCATCGAAGAGAGTGCGTTTGCCCCTGACAAAGATGAATTCTCCCTGGTCGTTGGGGGTGGCAAGGGGCGGGTACAAAGGACGGACGGGCGATGTAGGCTGCCCCCTGGTCGATCATGGGAGGGCACGATGACCAAGATCCTTTGTGTCGTACGCAATGACGAATTGCAATACTCCGTCTGGGTCGCGGACCGCCCGCTCCCCGCTGGCTGGACCAGCACGGGGTTCACCGGCGACCGCGAGGAGTGCCTGGCGCACATCGACGAGGTGTGGACCGACCTGCGGCCCCGGAGCCTGCGCGAGGCGATGGCGTCCGACCCCGCAGCGGCGTGAGCGTCACCGCGGGGTTCGCGGCGGCCGCGCTCCGGCACCCCGGCTCCGTCGCCGTCGTCGACGACGAGGGCGCCGTCACCTACCGGGCCCTGGCGATGGCGGCCGGCGGGCTCGCCACCACCCTCGGGCACGCCCGGTCCGGCCACGCCGGCCGGACCGGCCTGCTCGTGGGCCACGGCGCGCCGTTCATCACGGCCATCCTCGGCACCCTCGCCGCGGGCCGGTGCCACGTGCCCCTGGACCCGGGCTACCCGCGCGACCGGCTCGCGCACATGATCGACCGGGCCGACGTCGACACGATCGTCGCCGGCCGCGCCCAGCTCGACCTGGCCCGTGACCTGGTCGGGGACCGGTCCGTCCGGCTCGTCGTCGCCGAGGACACCCGCCCGGCCCCGCTGGCCGTGCGCGACACCGACCCCGACGCGCCCGCCTACCTCCTGTTCACCTCCGGCTCGACCGGGCGGCCCAAGGCCGTGGCGCAGACCCACCGCAACCTGCTGCACGGTGCCCGCAACCAGGTCACCAGCATGGGCATCACGGCGGCCGACCGGGTGAGCCTGCTCGCGTCGTTCAGCTTCGACGCGGCGATCCCGGACCTGTTCCCGGCGCTGCTGGCCGGCGCGACCGTCGTCCCCGTCGACCTCCGCCGGCACGGGCTCGCCCGGCTCGCGCCGCTGCTCGCCGAGCGCGAGGTGACTGTCTACCATTCGACACCCACGGTGTACCGGTTCCTGCTCGACTCCCTCGCCCCCGCCGACCGGCTGCCCCGGATCCGGGCCGTGCTGCTCGGCGGCGAGGAGATGACCAGGTCCGACGTGGAGCGCGGCCGGCCCCGGTTCGGCCCGGACTGCGTGTTCGTCAACGGCTACGGCGCGACGGAGTTCACGTTCGCCACCCACCACCACGTCACCGGTCCGCTATCCGACAGCGCACAGGTCCCGATCGGCCGCCCGCTGCCCGGCTACGACGTGGCGCTCCGCGACGGCGAGATCATCATCCGCAGCCCGCACCTGGCCCCCGGCTACGTGGGCGACCCCGAACTCACCGCCACCCGGTTCTTCACCGACGCCGACGGCACGCCCGCGTACCGGACCGGTGACCTGGGACAACTCCTGCCCGACGGCACCCTGGTGCACCGGGGCCGCGCCGACCGGCAGGTCAAGATCCGCGGCCACCTGGTCGAACTCGGCGAGATCGAGGCGCACCTGGCCGCGCTGCCCGGCGTCGTCCGCGCGGTCGCCACCACCCGCGTCGACCCGGTCGCCGGCACCGAGATCCTCGCCTACGTGCAGCCCGGCACGCCCGCGCCGACCCCGACCGCCCTGCGCCGGGAACTCGCGCTGCGCCTGCCCGAGCACCTGCTGCCCCGCGCGGTCGTCCTGCTCGACGCGCTGCCGCTCACCCAGAGCGGGAAGGTCGACGTCCTGGCGCTGCCCGCCCCGGCGGCCGTCCCGCGCCAGCGCGCCGCCCCCCTGGCCCGGGAGTCCGAGCGGACCGTCGCGGAGGTGTGGACCGCCGTCCTCGGCGTGACCGTGCAGTCCCCGGCCGACAACTTCTTCGACCTGGGCGGCAACTCGCTGCTGCTCGCCCGGGTCCAACGCGACCTGGAGGCGCGCGGCATGCGGCTGCCGATGGTGACCCTGCTGGAGCACGCCACGGTGTCGGCGCTCGCCGCGCACCTCGACGGAGACTCCGACGGGGTCGAACTGACCGGCGTCACCGACCGGATGGCGCGCCGCCGGGCCGCCCGGCGGGACCGGGCGGCGTCATGAGCGGGGACGACATCGCCGTCGTCGGGCTCGCCGGCCGGTTCCCGGGCGCGGACACCGTCGCCGACCTGTGGCGCAACCTCCTCGACGGGGTGGACGCGATCACCGACCACACCGCCGACGAGCTGCGCGCCCTCGGGATCGGCCCCGGGCTGCTGGCCGACCCGGCGCACGTCCGGGCCAGCGGTTTCGTGCCCGGGGTCGAGGACTTCGACGCGGAGTTCTTCGGCTTCACCCCCGACGAGGCGGCCCGCACCGACCCGCAGCACCGGCTGTTCCTGGAGACCGCCTGGCAGGCCCTCGAGGACGCCGGCCACGACCCGACGCGCGGCACGGCCACCGTCGGGGTGTTCACCTCGGCGGCCGTGAACAAGTACTTCCTGTACCACCTGTTCGGCAACCCGGCGCTCGGCGCGTTCGACCCCGACGACTGGGACGGCCGGCTGCTCCCGCACCAGAGCGCCGACCACCTGCCCGGCCAGGTCGCCTACCGCCTCGGCCTGACGGGCCCGGCCGTGGCCGTACAGACCGCCTGCTCCAGTTCGCTCGTCGCCGTGTGCCTGGCGGCGCAGAGCCTCGCCGACTACCGGTGCGACCTGGCCCTGGCCGGCGGGGTCAGCGTCACCTGGCCGCGCTACCGGCACCCGGGCGGCGGGATGGTCTCGGCCGACGGGCGCTGCCGGGCCTTCGACGCCGACGCCGCCGGATCAGGATTCGGTACGGGTGTCGGGGTCGTCGCGCTCAAGCGGCTCGAGGACGCGGAAGCCGACGGCGACCACGTGTACGCGCTGCTGCCCGGCTGGGCGGTCAGCAACGACGGCGCGGACCGGGCGGGCTTCGCCGTCCCCGGACTGGCCGGCCAGATGTCCGCCGTGGCCGAGGCGATGGAGTGCGCGGAGGTGTCCCCGGCCGACATCGGCTACGTGGAGGCGCACGGCAGCGGTACCCCGCTGGGCGACGCGATCGAGGTGGAGGCCCTGACCCGGGCGTACCGGGCCACGGGCGCGACCGCCACCGGCTACTGCGCGCTCGGCGCCGTGAAGTCCGGCATCGGGCACCTCGACGCCGCCGCCGGGGTGACCGGCCTGATCACGGCGGTCCTCGCCGTCGCGCACGGCCGGATCCCGCCGAACCCGCACTTCGTGAAGCCCAACCCCGAGATCGACTTCGGGTCCTCGCCGTTCTTCGTGCCCACCGCCGCCGGGGACTGGCCGGTCGACGGGCCGAGGATCGCCGGGGTCAGCGCGTTCGGCCTCGGCGGCACCAACGCGCACGTGATCGTCGCCGAGGCGCCCCCGGCACCGGAGACCCGGGCCTCGACCGGGCCCTGGACCCTGCGGTTGTCCGCGCGCACCCCGGCGGCCCTGCGCGCGGCGGCCGACCGGCTCCGCGCGCACCTGCTCGCGCGGCCCGACCTCGACCTCGCCGACGTCGCGCACACCCTCGACGTGGGCCGCCGCCGGTTCGAGTACCGGGCGGCCGTCACCTGTTCCACCGTCGCCGAGGCAGTCGCCCTGCTGGCCGACCCGCCCGCCGACGCCACCGTCCCCGAGCAGCCCGCCGCGCCGGGACAGCGGATCCCGCTGCCCACGTACCCCTTCCAACGCGGCCGGCACTGGATCGACCTTCCCGAACGGAGCACCCCATGACGGCACCCCACCGGTTCCCGCTCGGCGCGGACGGTTGGTCGGTGTGGCGGGACGCCATCCTGCGCACGGCCGGCTTCCCCGCCTCCGGGCTGACCGTGTTCTCCGCGCCGGAGTGCGCCGCCGCCGCCGACCGCGACGACGCCGAGGAGTTCGCCCGGCTGTTCGACGAGGCGATCGGGGCCGGCACGGCGCACCTGGCGACCGTCGCCGCCGACCCGCTGCTCCGCGAGGCGGTCACCTGGCAGAACCCGGGCATGCTCGGCCTGCTCGACAAGGTCGCGCACCCGACGGGCAACCGGAACGCCGACCGGCGGTACCGGGAGGAGATGCTGCTGCGGTACTGGATGCGGTACTGCGGCAAGAACGAGACCATCGGCTTCTTCGGCCCCGGCTGCTGGGTGCGGGTCGACCCGACCGCCCCGGACGCGGTCACCGTGCGGGTCGGGGAGAACCTGACGAAGCTCCGCAAGGTCTCCTTCGAGTACTGGCCGCTGGCCGCCTACGCCGACCTGCTCACCGCCGACCCCGCGATCCGCCGCGACCTGCCCCCGATGCTCCGGCCGCACCTGTGGCTGGTGGGCCGCGACCTGTTCCGCGCCATGCAGCCGCCGGTCCGGCTCACCGCCGTCGAGGCCGCCGCCCTGGCCGCCAGCGACGGTCGGCGACCCGCGCACGAGGTGGCCGCCGGGCTGCTCGCCGACCCGGCGCTGGGCCTGCGGACCGAGGGGGACTGCTACCTCCTGTTCGAACGGCTCGTCGAGCGCGAACTGCTCCGCTGGGACGCCGGGCTGCCCGTCAGCCCCGACGCCGAACGGATCCTGCTCGACCGGATCGCCGCCATCTCCGACGACGACGCCCGGGGCCGCGCGTCCGCCGGCCTGGCCCGGCTGTCCGACGCCCGGGACCGGGTCGCCGCCGCGGCCGGGGACCCCGGGGCCCTGATCGCCGCCCTCGTCGCCCTCGACGAGGAGTTCACCGCCGTCACCGGCCTCGCCCCGCGCCGCAATCCCGGCCAGGCCTACGCCGGGCGCACCCTATGCTACGAGGACACCAGCCGCGACCTGGAGATGGTGTTCGGCGCCCCGCTGCTGGACAACGTCGCCCCGGCGGTGGAGATCCTGCTCCAGGCCGCGCGCTGGCTCACGGTGGCGCTGGCCGGGGCGTACCGGGCCGCGCTGGCCGAACTGTACGAGGAGCTCGACACCCCCGGCACGGACGGCGTCTCTCTCGCCGACGTGTGCTACCTGGCCCAGGGCCTGTTCTGGGGCACGCCCGGCGACCGCCCCGTGGACCACGTGGGCACCGAGTTCTCCCGCCGCTGGGCCGGGCTGTTCGACTTCCCCGAGGGCGGCGGCTCGCTGACCTTCGCCGCCGCCGACCTCGCCGGCCGGGTCACCGAGGCGTTCCCGGCCACCGCCCCCGGCTGGTCGGCGGGCCGGGTGCACAGCCCCGACCTGCAGATCTGCGCGCCCGACGTCGAGGCGATCAACCGGGGCGACTACGTCGTGGTCGTCGGCGAACTGCACGCGGCGATGCCGACGCTGGACTGCCGGGTGTTCGCCTGGTCGCATCCCGACCGCGAGGGCATCATCTCCGACCTGCTCGCCGACTACGGCGGCCCCAGGGTCCGGCCGCTGTTCCCGGCGGACTGGCCGCGCAACTCCGGCCGGCTCCCGCTGTCGGAGTGCGCGCCCGGCGAGTGGCAGCTCGCGATCAGCGACACGCCCGGTGCCGACCCCGACCACCTGGTGGCGGCCACGTCCGTCCGGGTCACCGCCGAGGGCGACGACCTCGTGGCCACCGGCCCCGACGGGCAGCGCTGGCCGCTGCTGGAGATGTTCTCCGGCTGGCTGTCCCTGCACGCGCTCGACGCGTTCAAGCTGACCGCCGCCGCGCCGCGCACCCCCCGGGTCACGATCGACAAGGTCGTGGTCGCCCGCGAGACCTGGCGGACCACGGTCGCCGCCACCGGCCTGGCCGACATCAAGGACGAACGGGCCCGGTTCCTGGGGGTACGGCGCTGGCGGCGCGAACTCGGCCTGCCCGAGCAGGTGTACGTCAAGGTCGGCACCGAGACCAAGCCGTTCTACACGGACCTGAGCAGCCCGCACTTCACCCGTTCCCTGTGCTCCATGCTCCGGGCCGCCGCCGTCGACGGTGGCGGGGACGTGTCCGTCACGGTCAGCGAGATGCTGCCCGTCCCGGACCAGGCCTGGGTGCCCGACGCCGCCGGCCGCACCTACTTCAGCGAGCTGCGGCTCCAGCTGACCGACCCCGAGGAGGTCAAGTGACCACCGTCGCCGACCGGATCCTCGCCCAGGCGCGCCGCACCCCCGACGCGGTGGCCGTCCGGCAGTGGGACGTCGAACTGACGTACCGCGAGCTGGTCGCCGGGGCCGTCGCCCTCGCACGGGAGCTGCGCGCGCACGGCGCCGGCCCGGAGAGCCGGGTCGGGATCTGCGCCCGCCGCCGCCCCGGCATGGTCGTCACCGTCCTGGGTGTCCTGCTGTCCGGCGCGGGCTACGTGCCCCTGGACCCGGACAGCCCCCGCCAACGGCTGCTGGACATCGTCGCCGACGCCGGTACCACGCTCGCGGTGGCCGACGAGGACGGCCGTACCCTCCTCGAGGGGTGCGGGTTGGACCTGGTCGCGGTGCCCGGGGGACCGGCGCCGGCCGTGGACCTCGACACCGTGGGGCCGGGCCCCGCCGGTCCGGACAACCTCGCGCACCTGATCCACACGTCCGGCTCGACCGGGCGGCCCAAGGGCATCCTGACCACGCACCGCAACATCCTCGGCTTCGTCGACGGCTGCGTGGCCACCACCGGCGCGGGCCCCGACACCCGCTCGTTCGGGTTCGCGTCCCTGGGCTTCGACGCCGCGACGATCGACCTGTTCGTGACCCTGAGCGTCGGGGGCGCCGTGCAACTCGTCGGGGACGCCGACCGGCGCGACCCGGCCCGGCTGCACCGGTTCCTCCGCGAGCACCGGGTCACCTGGGGGATGGCCACCCCGACCGTCCTGGCCCTGCTCGACCCCACCGACCTGCCGGACTGGCTGCTGGTCATCTCCGGCGGGGAGGCGCTGCCCGCCGAGCTGATCGAGGCGTGGACCGGCCCGGGCACGCCGCCCGGCCGGCGGTTCCTGAACACCTACGGCCCGACCGAGACGACGGTCTACACCGTCACCGGCGACCTCGCCGCCCCGATCTCCGGGGCCGTGCCGCTGGGGGTGCCGATGCCGGCGCACCGGGCATATGTGGTGGACGCCGACCTGTGCCTCGTCGGCCCCGGCGAGGAGGGCGAACTGCTGATCGGCGGGCCCGGCGTGGCCCGGGGCTACCTCGACCAGCCGGCGCTGACCGCCGGGAGTTTCGTGCCCGACCCGTTCTCCGGCGAACCCGGGGCCCGGCTGTACCGGACCGGGGACGTGGTCAGCTGGCGGCCCGACGGCCGGCTCGCGTTCCTGGGCCGCCGCGACGGGCAGATCAAGCTCCGCGGGCAGCGGATCGAACCCGGCGAGATCGAGGCCGTGCTGCGCGAACACCCCGGGGTCGACCAGGCCGCCGTGGAGGCGGTCGAGGGCCCGACGGGGCTGGAACTCGTCGCGTTCGTCGCGCCGGCCGACGCACCCGACCGGGAGGCGCTGCGCGCGCACGCCGGCGTGCGGCTGACCGGGCCGATGCTGCCGAACCGGTTCGTGCACCTCGACGCGTTGCCGAGGACCGCGAGCAACAAGGTGGACCGGGTGCTGCTGCGGAGCCTCGCGGCGGATGTCCTGGCGGAGGCGCCGACCGCCGGCCCGGCCCCGGCCGCCGGCCCCGCGACACCGCCGCTCCGGACGGACGCCGCCGACCCCGTCGCCACCCACTGGCGGCGCATCCTCGGCACCGCCCCGGCCCCCGGCGACGACTTCTTCGCCGCCGGCGGCCACTCCATCGCCGTGATGCGCCTCGTCGCCGCCCTCCGCTCCGACCTGCGCCGCGACCTCACCGCCGAGGACGTGTACGCCGGCCGCACCGTCGCCGGCATCACCGACCGGATCGCCGCGCGCGCCCCGATCGAGGGCCCCGACCTGAGCACGGGCAACCCGCCCACCCTGTCCCCGCCGCAGCGCCGGATGTGGTTCCACGACCAGCTCGCGCTCGACGGGTCCCCGTACAACATCGCGCTCGCCGAGCGGCTGCGCGGACCGCTCGACCCGGAGGCGCTGGCCCGGGCGCTGACCGCCGTCGCCGCCCGGCACGAGGTGCTGCGCTGGCGGATCCCGGCCGAGTCCGGGGTGCCGTACCCGGTCAGCGCGCCCCCGACGGAGGTGCCGCTGCCCCTGGTGGACCTCACGGACCGGCCCGCCGACCTCGACGGGCTGCTCGAGGCGGGGGCGGGCGTCGCCCTGGACCTGGCCACCGGCCCCCTGTGGCGGGCCACTCTCTACCGGCTCGCCCCGGACGAGCACGTCCTCGCCGTCACCCTGCACCACGTCGTGTTCGACGGCTGGTCCACGGCCCCGTTCTTCGCCGACCTGGCCGCCGCGTACGCCGGACACGCCCTGCCCGCCCCCGAGGCCGGGTACGCCGACTACGCGGTCTGGCGCGCCGAACGCGAGGCCCGCGACGGCGACGCCGACCTGACCTGGTGGCTCGGCCACCTGCGCGGCGCCCCGACCGTGGTGGAACTGCCGACGGCCCGCACCCGGCCGGCCGTGCAGACCTACCGGGGCGCCCGGCGCACGGTGCCCCTGCCGGCCGACGCCGACGCCGGGGTGCGGCGGGTGGCCGCCGACCTGGGCGCCACCCCCGCCGCCGTGCTGCTCGCCGCGTTCACGGTCGTGCTGCGCCGCCGTACCGGGGACGCCGAACACGTGCTCGGCGCGGTGCTGGCCGATCGGCGGCTGGCCGCGTTCGACGACCTGGTCGGCTTCTGCGTGGACGTGGTGCCGGCCCGGCTCCGCACCACCGACGAGTCGACCTTCGCCGACCACGTCCGGGCCTGCCGCGACGAGCTGCGGGTCATCGCGGAGCACCCGAGCGCGCCGCTGGAACGGGTGGTGGACGCGCTGCGGCTGGCCCGGGACCCGAGCCGGCCGCCGCTGATGCAGATCCTGTTCAACGTGCTGAACTTCGACCTGCCGGCCCTGGCCCTGCCCGGACTGCGGGCCGAACCGGTGGGCGTGCAGGTGCCCGGTTCCCCGTTCGACCTGACGGTGTACGTGGCCGAACGGGCCGGCCTGCTCGCGTTCGACCTGCTGCACAACCCCGACGTGTACGACGAGGCCCTGATCGGCGCGCTCTTCGCCGACGTGGTCACCGTCCTCACGGAGGCCGTCGCCGCACCGGACAGCAGGCTCGCCCACCTCGCGCCCCTGATCCGCACCGAGGCGACCCGCCTCCGGACGGCGCCGCCCGCCCCGGTGACCCGCGGTGCCGGCGGCGCCCCGGCGACCGAGACGGAACGGCTCGTCGCCAAGGTCTGGGCCGAGGTCCTGGGCCTGGACACCGAACTCGGCGTCGCCGACAACTTCTTCGACATCGGCGGCACCTCCATGGCCGCCGTCGCGACCCGGGCCCGGCTCACCGAGCTGCTGGGCCGCGAACTACGGGTCGTGGACCTGTTCCGCTATCCCAACATCCGCGCGCTCGCGTCGTTCCTGGACGGCGCGACCGAGCACCCCGAACTGGCAAGGGCGGCCCAGCGGGCCGCCATGCGCCGCGGCAGTGCCGCCCGGCGCAGAACCCGAGGAGACTGACATGGACGAGGACTACACCGTCGAGCCGATCGCGATCGTGGGGATGGCGGCCCGGGTACCGGGCGCCGGGGACACGTCGACGTTCTGGCGGAACCTGGTCGACGGGGTCGAGTCGGTCACCCAGTTCACCGAGGCGGAGCAGCTGGCGCGGGGGGCCGCGCCCGACGAGTTGGCGGACCCCGGCTGGGTGAACGCCGGCCCGGCCCTGGAGGCGGCCGACTGCTTCGACGCGCCCCTGTTCGGCTTCACCGCGCAGGAGGCGTCGGTCACCGACCCGCAGCACCGGCTGTTCATGGAGCTGGCGCACACCGCCCTGGAGGACTCCGGGCACGACCCGGGCCAGTTCGACGGCACCATCGGGGTGTACGCGGGCACCGGCGGCAACGGGTACCACTGGAAGAACCTGATGCACAACGAGCGGGTCCGCACCGCGCTCGCCGGCGGGCTGACCATGTCCACCGGGAACTCGCCGAACTACGTGGGCACGCTCGTGTCGTACCGGATGAACCTGCGCGGCCCGAGCATGACCGTGCACACCGCCTGCTCCACGTCCCTGGTGACCCTGCACCTGGCGTGCGAGGCGCTCCGCAACGGCGAGTGCGACCTGGCCCTGTCCGGCGGCGTGTCCGTCGAGCACCCGTACGCGATCGGCTACGTCGGCGTCGAGGGCTTCATGTCCCCGGACGCCCGCGTCCGCCCGTTCGACGCGGGGGCCAACGGCACCGTGTGGGGCAGCGGCGGCGGCGTGCTGGTCCTCAAGCGGCTCTCGGAGGCGGTGGCCGACGGCGACACGATCCGCGCCGTGGTGCTCGGCAACGCGGTCAACAACGACGGCTCGGACAAGGTCGGCTTCTCCGCGCCGAGTGTGATGGGCCAGGCGGAGGTCATCGCGCAGGCGGTGGCCATGGCGGGCGTCGAGCCGCGCACGATCAGCTACGTCGAGGCGCACGGCACCGGCACCGCGATCGGCGACCCGATCGAGGTCGCGGCCCTGTCCACGGCCTACGGCGCGGGCACCACCGACCGGGGCTGGTGCGGCATCGGCTCCGTGAAGTCCAACATCGGCCACCTCAGCCAGGCCGCCGGCGTCGTCAGCGTCATCAAGGCCGTCCTGGCCATGGAGCACGGCCTGATCCCGCCGACGATCAACTACGAGCGCCCCAACCCGGCGATCGACTTCGCCGACAGCCCGTTCTACGTGGCCAGCACCCTGACGAAGTGGGAGACCGACGGCGGTCCGCGCCAGGCCGGGGTCAGCTCCTTCGGCATCGGCGGCACGAACGCGCACATCATCCTCGCGGAGGCCCCGCGGGTACCGGCGACCCCGGCCGAGCCCCGGGCCCGGCTCCTGCGCCTGTCGGCCCGCACCCCGGAGGCGCTCGCGGCGGCGGCGGGCCGGCTCGCCGACCACCTGACCGCTTTCCCGGACGCCGACCTCGCCGACGTCAGCCACACCCTGCGGATCGGCCGGACCGCCCGGGCGCACCGGGCGACGCTGGTGGCGACGGACCCGGCCGACGCGGTGCGCGGGCTGCGCGACGCCAAGCGGCTGCGCACCGGCGAGGCCCCGGCGAAGACCCCGCCGGTGGCGTTCCTGTTCACCGGCCAGGGTTCGCAGTACGTGGGGATGGGCGCCGAGCTGTACCGGTCCGAGCCGGTGTTCGCCGCCGCCGTGGACGAGTGCGCGGCGCTGCTGCCGGACCTCGACGTGCGCGCGCTGCTGTTCACCGACGAACGGCTCGGCGAGACCCGGTTCACCCAGCCGGCCCTGTTCGTCCTGGAGTACGCGCTGGCGAAGGTCTGGGAGAGCTTCGGGGTCCGGCCGGCCGCGATGATCGGCCACTCGATCGGCGAGTACGTGGCCGCGACCCTCGCCGGGGTCTTCGCGCTGCCCGACGCGCTGCGGCTCGTGGCGACCCGGGGCGCGCTCATGCAGTCGATGCCGGCCGGCGCGATGCTCGCCGTGCAGAAGGACGCCACCGAACTGGCCGACCTGCTGCCCGCCGACGTCACGATCGCGACGATCAACGCGCCCGGCAGTTGCGTGGTCGCGGGGACCGTCGAGGCCGTCGAGGCGTTCGCGGCCACCCTCAAGGCCGCGAAGATCGGCTCCAAGGCCCTGCGCACCTCGCACGCCTTCCACTCGGCGATGATGGACCCGATCCTCGACGAGTACGCCGCCGCCGTGGCCGCCGTGCCCCGCACCGCGCCCACCGTGCCGTTCCTGTCCAACGTCACCGGGGACTGGATCACCGACGAGCAGGCCTGCGACCCGGCGTACTGGGCCGCCCAGCTCCGCCAGCCCGTCCGGTTCGCCGACTGCGTCGCGACGCTGCTCGCGAGGGGCGAGCACGCCCTCGTGGAGGTCGGCCCCGGCCGCCAGTTGTCCGGCCTGGTCCGGATGCGGCTGCCCAAGGGTTCGGCCGCCCCGCTGACCAGCCTGCCCGGCCCGGGTGACTCCGCGACCGACTCGACCGTGATGCTCGGCTCCGCCGGTGCGCTGTGGAACGTCGGGATCGGGGACGGGCCGGACTCGCAGGGCCGGCGGGTGCCGCTGCCGGAGTACCCGTACGAGCGGAAGAAGCACTGGGTCGACGCCGACCCGATCGACGCGGGCAGCACCGCCCGGCCCGTGCGGCGGGGCCCGCTGCCGCTGGAGGAGTGGTTCGCGGTCCCGACCTGGAAGCAGCTGCCGTCCGCGCCGGGCACGGCCGACCTGACCGGCTGCGCGCTGTTCGTGGCCGGCCCGCGCGGCGAGGCGCTGCTGGCGGCGCTGCGCGCGGCGGCCGTGGCCGTCACCGAGGTCCGGCCGGGGGACGCGTTCGCCGCCACCGACACCGGCTTCGTGATCCGGCCGGGGGAGCGCGCCGACTACGAGGCGCTGGTCGCCGCGCTGGACACCGACGCGTTCGTGCACGCCTACGCGCTGGACGCCGAGCCGGCCGGCACGGACATCGCCGCCGCATGGTCGGCCCAGGAGCGGGGCTTCTTCAGCGTCCTGCACCTGACCCAGGCCCTGGCCGGCGCGCAGCGGACCGAGGGCGTCCGGCTGGACCTGCTGTCGGCCGGCACCGCCGACGTGACCGGCGCGGACCTGACCAGCCCGGAGCACGCGACCCTCGACGGCCTCGCCCGGGTCCTGCCGCTGGAGCTGCCGGGCCTGACGGTCCGCCGGATCGACGCCGGCCCCGACACCCGCCCCGACGCCCTGGTGGCGGAGCTGGCCCGGGTGGCCGACCCGGAGGTCGCGCTGCGGTCCGGCCGCCGGTGGGCGCAGGACTATGCCCAGGTCAGCCTGCCGGCGGGCGAGTCCGCGGCCGGTCTGCGCGACGGCGGCACCTACCTGATCACGGGTGGCCTCGGCGGCATCGGCATCACCCTCGCCGAGGAACTCGCGCACCGGGCCCGCGCCCGCCTCGTGCTGCTGTCCCGCTCGGGGCTGCCGCCGCGCGCGGAGTGGGCCGGGCACGTCGCGACGCACGGCGCGACCGACCGCACCGGCCGGGCCATCGCCGCGATCGAGCGGATGGAACAGCTCGGCTCCGAGGTGCTGGTCGTCGCCGCCGACGTGACCGACCCCGAGGCCCTGGGCCTGCTGCGGACCGAGCTCGGCCGGCTCGACGGCATCGTGCACGCCGCCGGCCTGGCCGGTGGCGGCATGGCCGAGATCAAGGACCACGACACCGCCAGGGGGGTACTGGCGCCCAAGCTCGCCGGCACCCTCGCGCTCGCCGCCGCGTTCGGCGACGCACCGCTGGACTTCGTCGTGCTGTGCTCGTCGGTGACCTCCGTGTCCGGCGGCTTCGGCCAGGTCGACTACTGCGCCGCGAACGCCTTCCTCGACGCGTACGCCCGCAGCGGCCTGGGCTTCGGCGCCCGGGTGCTGTCCCAGAACTGGGGCGGCTGGGCCGAGGTCGGGATGGCCGCCGAGACCGCCGCGCCGGCCGGCTTCCGGGCCGGGGTGCGCAGCGCGTTCGCCGAGCGGGTCTCCGCCGGCACGCACTGGTTGCTCGAGGAGCACCGGATCGGTGGCGTGCCCGTGGTCCCCGGCACCGGGCACCTGGAGTACGTCCGGACCGCGCTGTCCACCGTGGAGCGGCCGGGTCCGGAGCACGTGGTGGAACTGCGCGACGTGGCGTTCCTGGAGCCGATGGCGGTGCCGGACGGCACGGCCTCGGAGTACCGGGTCGAGCTGGACGGGGACGAGTTCCGGGTGGTCGGGCGGCGGGACGGCCGGGACACGGCGCACGTCACCGGTACCGGCGGCTGGGTCCTCGCGCCCGCCGCGCCGCTCGACGTGGCCGGGATCAGGGCCCGTACCCGTCAGGTCGCCACGCCCGAGGGGGACCGGGTCAGCCTGCTCGCCTTCGGCCCGCGCTGGGACAGCCTCCGCGAGGTGTACGCCGGACCGGACGAGGAACTCGCGCTGATCGAGGCCCCGGAAGCCGCCCTGGTCGACCTGGACCGCTGGGTGCTGCACCCGGCGCTGCTGGACGTGGCCACCGCGTTCGGCAGCCGGGGGGAGGGCTCCTACCTGCCCCTCGGCTACGGCACGGTGACCGTGCACGCGCCGCTGCCGGCCCGGTTCCTGAGCCACCTGAAGTACGCCGACCAGGGCGCGGGGGAGATCATCGCCGCCGACGTGACCCTCGCGGACCTCGACGGCCGGGTGCTGGTGTCCATCACCGACTTCGTGCTGCGGAGGGTGGACGGGGCTGCGGTGTCGGGCAACCTCACCGGAGCCGGAGCCGGAGCCGGAGCGTCGTCGTCGGGTCCCGCCGGTGACCCCGCCTCGACCAGCGGTCCGGCCGCGGGCTCCCGCGTGGCCCCCGGCGCGGGCACGGCGGCCACCTGGGGCATCCGCCCGGTCGACGGCGCGGAGGCGTTCTGCCGCACCCTGGCCACCGACCTCGGCCCCCAGGTCGTGATCCACCAGGCGACGGTGGCCGACCTGATCGCGGGTACCCGCGAGGTCACCACCGACACGGTCGAGGAGGGCGGGGCCGGCGGCGCGGGCGGCCGGGCCGTGTCCTCCGAGGGCGGCGCGCCGACCACGGAGCTGGAGGGCCAGGTCGCCCAGGTCTGGCGGGACGTGCTCGGCGTGGAGCACGTCGGGGTCGACGACGACTTCTTCGACCTGGGCGGCAACTCCCTGGTCGCGGTGCAGCTGATCTCGTACCTGCGCAAGGCCGTCAACGTCCGGCTGCCCATGCGGGAGCTGTTCGAGGCGCCCACCGTGGCGGGCCTGGCGGTCGTCATCGAAAGGATCCGCGCGGAGAAGTCCGCGCCCGAGGCGCCGACCACGATTCCCCGGCTCGCCCGGGGCTGACCGGTTCGGCACCGGGGGTCGGGTCTTCCAGCGCGCACTGGACGGCCCGGCCCCCGGCCTTTTCCCGAGGGAGCCGGGCCCCGCGCGCGGCGGCGTTGGGCCTGGCGGCCGAGCGGGCGCGGGAGAAGGAATCCGGCCCACCCGCGCGGCCGCGCCGAGCGGCCCGGCCACCCGGGTCCGGCCCGGGGAACTTGTGCCACCCAAAGGGGACATGTCAGATGTGTCCCGCGTCACGGCCACAGTACTGGAAAGATTGTTTATCTTTTCCGGACGCTGGGATAGCGTGATCTTGCGCGCGCGTCTCACCACTGTCGACAGTCCACATCGGACCACCACTCTGGGAGCGAACAAGATGAAGGCCATCACCACCGTCCGCCGGATCGCCGCCGCCCTGGGCTCCGCCGCCGTCGTCTCGGCGGCCCTGATCGCGGCCCCCACCGCGGCGCAGGCCACCCCCACCTGCACCGCCACCTACGCGGACATCGACCTGCCCAACCGCGCCGCCTACTGGAGCGTCACCTGCACGACGGCCGCGCGGGTCTTCGTGGACGCGCAGCTGTGGTACGACAACACGACGCTGGTCAACCTGCCGGACGCCGGGGCCCGACAGCTCGCGGCCAACGAGACCTGGACCGTGTACACCCAGGACGCCACCCACACGGGCGCGGCCTGGCACGGCGTGCTGCACATCGTCCAGGAGTACCCGAGCGGGCCGCCCGCGGTGCTCGCGCACGTCTCCAAGTAGTACCCACCGGGCGGGAGGGGCGCACCCCCTCCCGCCCGGCTCCGTGGCACCGTTCCGCGCGGGAGCCGGTCACGGGTGGTGGAGCCGCCGGGCGGGTGCGGGGTCGACGCTCCCGTCCGCGGGCAACGGCAGGAAGTACCCGAGCTGCCAGGACTGGGTGGCCCCGGCCTGCCGGCTCGTCGTCGCGACCCACGGCGGGTACACCCGGATCGCGCGCTTCCCGCCCACCCCGTCCCGGGACACCACACCCCGGTCGACGAGTACCGCGCGGGGGAACACGAACTGCCCGCGCCCGTCGCCGACGGCGACCACGAACAGGTCCACCGCGTCCCCGGTGTCGAAGGGCCGGATGGGCCCGGCCGCGGACCGCCGCCACAGTGTGACGAACTGGCCGACCTTCGTCGGGGTCGTCCGCGCCACCCGGAACACGACGGCCGACCCGTCGAGCGTGAAGGTGTGCGCCCCGTACTCCGCGCTCTCCGGTTCGGGAACCGGCCGCGAACAGGTGAAGCCGCACGGGTCGTAGACGAGGGCCCGCGCCGCGAGCAGGGCGCCGTGCGTACTGCCGGGCCACGGGTCGGGGTCGGGCCGCGGGTCCACCGTACCTCCGTGATGTCTGCCGGGTGTCGACCGCGATCCTCCAGGGTCCCGCCGCCCGGCCGACGGCGCCCCGGGGTCTCCCTCCTGGCCCGCGTCGTGTAGGCGGCGCGCCCCGGGCCGGCAAGGGTCTGACAAGGGTGCCGACCACCGAGGCAACTCTTAAGAAACCTTGCTGTTCTGTGCTACAAGAGACTTCGATCTATATCTATAGAGGAGTGTCACGGTGAAACGTTTCCTCGCACTAGCTCTCGCACTGGGGGCGGTCCCGGTCGCGGCCTGGGCCGCGCCCGGTGCGGCGGTCCCGGCCCCGGTGCCCGTCGCCCAACCCAGTTCCCAGGTCCGCGCGGTCCAGGCCGCCGACCGCGCCGTGGCCAGTGGCCTGGACTCCCTCGCCGCGGGGAGCAAGGACCGCTACGAACGCGGGATGATCACCCCCTGGATCAACGACCTGTACTCGGTCGCCTACGAGCGCACCTACCGCGGTCTGCCCGTCGTCGGCGGCGACGCTGTCGTGCTCGCCGACGGCCAGGGCCGGGTCCGGGTGACCAACGCGGCGTCGAAGAGCCCGATCGGCGTGTCCACGGTCCCGACCGTCACGGCCCGCGCGGCCGAGGCGACCTCGCGGACGAAGCTCGCGTCGGTGACGAAGGTCGACTCGCACCGCCTCGTCGTCTACAGCCTCGGCGACGTCACGCCGCGGCTCGCGTGGGAGACCGTCCTCAGTGGGCGGACCGCCACCGCGCCGAGCCGCCTGCACGTGTTCGTCGACGCGGCCGACGGCACGGTTCTCGGCCAGCAGGACGACGTGCGGGCCGGCACCGCCAACAGCCAGTGGAACGGTCCGAACCTCGCGATCGACACCACCCAGTCCGGCTCGAACTACACGACCGCCGACCCGGTCCGGCCGGGCGTCGTGTGTCAGGACTACGCCACCAAGCAGGTGTTCTCGAAGACCACGGACACCTGGGGCAACGGGCAGGCCACGTCCAAGGAGACCGGCTGCGCCGACGTGCTGTGGTCCACCAAGCAGCAGTGGGACATGCTGAAGAACTGGCTCGGCCGGACGGGCATCAACACCCAGGGCCGGGGCGTGCCGGTGCAGGTGGGCCTGAACCAGGTCAACGCGTACTGGACCGGCGACCACATCGAGATCGGGCGCAACAACGCCAACCAGTGGATCTCCTCGATGGACGTGGTGGGCCACGAGCACGGCCACGCGCTGGACCAGTACACCCCGGGCGGGGCGGGCCAGGAGGCCGGGCTGGGTGAGGGTACCGGTGACATCTTCGGCGCCCTGACCGAGGCGTACGCCAACGAGTCCGCGCCCTACGACGACCCGGACTACCTGGTCGGCGAGAAGATCAACCTGGTCGGCAACGGGCCGATCCGCAACATGTACAACCCCTCGCTGGTCAGCAACGACCCCAACTGCTACTCGTCGGCCATCCCGGGCACCGAGGTGCACAAGGCCGCCGGACCGCTGAACCACTGGTTCTACCTGCTCGCCGAGGGCAACGCCCCCGGTGGCGGCAAGCCGAACAGCCCGATCTGCGCCGGCGGACCCGCGTCGGTGACCGGTGCCGGCATCCAGAACGCCGGCAAGGTGTTCTACGGCGCGATGCTGCTGAAGACCTCGGGCATGACGTACAAGAAGTACCGGATCGCGACCCTGCAGTCGGCCAAGACCCTCGACCCGACCTGTGTCCTGTTCAACAAGACCAAGGCCGCGTGGGACGCGGTCACGCTGCCGGCCCAGCCGGGTGAGACCACCTGCACCGCCACGCCGGCCAACGACTTCTCCCTGTCGCTCAGCCCGGCCAGCGGCAGCGGGCAGGCCGGCGCGACCCTCACCAGCACGGTGGGCGTCCAGCTGGTCAGCGGCAACAACCACAACGTCAACCTGTCCGTGGCCGGGGCCCCGGCCAACACCACCGTCACCGTCACCCCGACGGTGCCCACCGGCGGTACGGGCACCCTGTCCGTGGTGACGACGGGTGCGACCGCGCCCGGCACGTACCCGATCACGGTCACCGGCGTCGGCGCCACCACCCACACCGTGGTGTACAACCTGACCGTCACGGCCGCGCCGAACAACGACTTCTCGGTGTCGGTGAGCCCGAACTCGGGCACCACCCAGGCCGGCGGCACGCTCACGACGACGGTGCGCACCGCGACCACGTCCGGCAACCCGCAGACGGTCACCCTGTCCGGCCGGGGCCTGCCGGACGGCGTCTCGGTGACGTTCGACCCGCCGACCGTCACGTCCGGTGGCACCTCGACGGCGACGATCACCACGGCGGCCAACGCCGCGGCCGGTACGAGCACCTTCGCGGTGGCCGGGGTCGCGGACTCCGGCACCCGGACCGACGGCTACACGATCACGGTGACGACCGAACCGACCGGGGACGACTTCCTGGTCTCGGTCAACCCGAACGCCGGCACCACCGAGGCGGGCGGCAAGCTGACCACCACGGTCACGACGACCACCACGGCCGGCAACCCGCAGACGGTGACCCTGTCCGCGCAGGGCCTGCCGACGGGCGTGGTCGCGGTGTTCGACCCGCCGACCGTCACCTCGGGCGGCACGTCGACGCTGACCCTGATCACGACGACCGACACCCCGCCGGGTTCGGCGACGTTCGCGGTCGTCGGCGTGGCCAACTCGGGCACCCGGACCGACGGGTACACGATCACGGTCACCGGCACGACCCCGGGCGACGACTTCTCGGTGACCCTGAGCCCGGACAGCGGTTCGGTCCAGGCCGGGCAGTCGACATCCTCGACCGTGGGCACGGCGACCACGTCCGGGAACCCGCAGCTGCTCACGTTCAGCGTGGCCGGTGCGCCGACCGGCGTCTCGGCGACGGTCTCCCCGTCCTCGGTGACCTCGGGCGCCTCGGCGACGCTGACCCTGGCGACCACGTCCGGCGCGGTGCCGGGCACCTACCCGATCACCGTGACCGCGACCGCGCCGAGCGGTGCGCACTCGGTGACCTACACCCTGACCGTGACCGGTACCAGCGGTTGCGGCGGCGTCGAGGCCTGGAGCTCCGGCCGGTCCTACGGTCCGGGTGACCGGGTGTCGCACAACGGGCACCTGTGGAACTCGGTCTGGTGGTCCACCGGCGCCGAGCCCGGCGCGCCGCAGTCCTGGGCCGTCTGGAACGACGGCGGGGCCTGCTGATCCCAGTGGTCCGTCGGCTCCCGTGACGGACCACTGACCACCCGGGTCCATCCCGGCGGGGCCGTGCGACCGGTGCCCGCCGGGGTGGACCCTCCACGGCGCCGCCGCGTCCCCGCCACGGGACGCGGCGGCGCCGCCGTGTGCGCGATCGGCGCGGTCCGAGCACGTCCTGCGCGGAGCATGCTCTTTTGCTGCGTGTTTTCCGGGGCGCACGGTCCCCTCAGGACCGCCCCGGGCCCGCGTCGGGGCCTCCGGCCGGACATTCCCGCGCAACCCATTCGAAACAAACCCATCGACGGGTACCCAAGTCGGACAGCTTTCGTCGGGCTCGGCAAAACTTCTGCGCGAACGAGCAGATCGATGGACTTGAGTAGCGGAAGCCACTACTGTCCGGTCCTCACAGGACCCGACAGGAAGGGCCGCGATGAGTCCACTGCGATACCGGCTGCTGCGGCGGCTCCGGGACGAGGGGCCGGTGTCCCGCGCGGAGCTCGCCGCCCGGCTGGACGTCCCCCGGTCCCGGCTGGCCGGCGAGCTGGAGACCCTGCACGACGACGGGCTGATCCGGGAGGCGGGCCTGGCGGCGTCCCGGGGCGGCCGCCGGTCCCCGCTGATCGAACTCGCCCCCGACCTGCGGCTGGCGGCGGTGGACCTGGGCGCCACCTCGCTGGACGTCCGGATCACCAACGGCCACCTGGATCCCGTCGCCTCCTACAGCGAACCCGTCGACATCCGGCAGGGCCCGCGCACCCTGCTCCGCCGGGTCAACGAGATCCTCGCCAAGGCCCGGGCCGACGGCGCGTACGACCGGCTGCTGGCCATCGGGATCGGCATCCCCGGCCCGGTCAGCTACCGCGACGGCGTACCCATCTCGCCCCCGATCATGCCCGGCTGGGACCACTACCCGATCCGCGAACAGCTCGGCCGCGACCACGGCTGCCCGGTGGCCGTCGACAACGACGTGAACATCATGGCCATCGGCGAACGGCACGGCGGGGTGTCCCGCTCGGTCGACACGGTGCTGTTCGTCAAGATCGGCACCGGGATCGGCTGCGGCATCCACATCGACGGCAAGGTGTTCCGGGGCCCGGACGGCTGCGCCGGGGACATCGGCCACATCCAGGTCGACCCCGACGGCCTGCCGTGTTCGTGCGGCAACATCGGCTGCCTGGAGGCGCACTTCGGCGGCTCGGCCCTGACCCGCGACGCCCTGGCCGCCGCCCGCGACGAGTCCTCGCCCGCGCTGGCCGCCCGGCTCGCCGAGGCCGGCACGGTCACCCCGCTCGACGTCGCCGAGGGCGCGGCGGCCGGCGACCTGGTCTGCATCGCGCTGGTCCGCGACGGCGGCCACCGGCTCGGCGTCGTCCTCGCCGGCCTGGTCAGCTTCATCAACCCGTCGATGATCGTGATCGGCGGCGGCCTCGCCGGACTGGGCCACATCCTGCTCGCCGAACTCCGCAGCGTCGTCTACCGCCGTTCCCTGCCGATGGCCACCGGGAACCTGCCCGTCGTGCTGTCGGAGCTGGGCTCCAGCGCCGGGGTGATCGGCGCGGCCGTCCTGGCCAGCGACCTCGCGTACGGACAGCCGTCATGAGGACCGGGGTCCGCCCCGAGCGGGGCCGGCTCAGGGTCGGCATGGTCGGCCACCCCGCCACGGGCGCGGCGCACGCGCTGGCGTGGCGGGCGGTCAACCGGGACCTCGACCTGCCGCTGCGCGCCGAGCTGACGGCGGTCTGCGGTCCGGGCCCGGCCGGGGGAGCCGCCGCGGGCCGGCTCGGTCGGGCCGGGCGGTACGCCGACTGGCGGGACCTCGTCGCCCGCGACGACATCGACCTGATCGACATCTGCGCGCCCGGCCGCGACCACGCCGGGATTGCCATCGCGGCCCTCGACGCCGGCAAGCACGTGCTGTGCGGGAAACCGCTGGCCGACACGCTCGCCGAGGCGGAGGCCATGGCCGGTGCGGCCGTCCGCGCGCACCGCAACGGGGTCCGCGCGATGTGCGGGTCCAGCTACCGCCGGGTGCCGGCCGTCGCGCTGCTGCGGGACCTGGTGGCGGCCGGCCGGCTGGGCACGGTCCGCCGGGTGCGGGCCACGTACCGGCGCGACCGGACCGAAGAGCCCGCGTGGTGGCCGCGGGTGGGCGCCGGGAGCGACCTGGGCGCGCACGTCGTGGACCTGGCCCAGTACGTCACCGGGCGGCGGGTCACCGGGGTGACCGCCGTGACGGGGCCCTCCGTACCCGGCGCCCGGCGCGGCCGGAGCACCGTGGACGACGCCACGCTGGTCGTGGGCCGGCTCGACGGGGGAGGGCTCGCCAGCTTCGAGACCGGCCCGGCGGCCGGGCGGCGCACCGCGCTGCGGATCGAGGTCGACGGGGACCGCGGCAACCTCGCGTTCGACCGGGACCGCCCCGACGAGCTGGCCCTGCACGAGGCCAGGGGCGCCACCATCCTCCGCACCGGACCCCGGCGCGCCCCCGGCGCCGGGCACACCCTGACCCATCAGCTCCGCGACCTGATCGCCGCGATCGGCGCGGGCACCGACCCCGGGCCCTCGTTCACCGAGGCGCTCGGCGTGCAACTCGTCCTCGACGCGGCCGAACGCAGTGCGGCGAACGGCGCCGGGTGGACCACGGTGCACCACCCGGGCGAGCGCGTCCGACCCCCCGCAGGTACCCCTCGAAACTAAGGAACTCGCCATGGCCCCCTCCCCTCGGTGGCGTGCGCGGCTGACCGCCGCCGCGCTGCTGGCCCTCCCGCCCCTCGCGGTGACCCTCCCCGCCGCCCCCGCCCAGGCCCACGTCGTGATCAACGCCGCCGACTACCAGCAGGTGACCCTCGCCAAGGGTGTCGCCGAGATGGGCGAGCCGATCAGCATGGCCGTGCTGCCCGACCGCTCCGTGCTGCACACCTCCCGCGACGGCACGCTGCGCCTCACCGACGCCGCCGGCGCCACGAAGGTCGCCGGCAAGCTCGCCGTCTACCAGCACGACGAGGAGGGGCTGCAGGGTGTCGGCGTCGACCCGGCCTTCACGACCAACCGCTTCCTCTACCTGTACTACGCCCCGCCGCTGTCCACCCCCGCGGGCGACGCCCCCACGACGGGTACCGACTTCTCGGCCTGGAAGGGCGTCAACCGGCTGTCCCGGTTCGTCCTGAAGGCCGACGGCACCCTGGACCTGGCCAGCGAGAAGAAGGTGCTCGACGTCGACGCCGACCGGGGCATGTGCTGCCACGTCGGCGGGGACATCGACTTCGACGCCGCCGGCAACCTGTACCTCAGCACCGGCGACGACACGAACCCGTTCAACTCCAACGGGTACAGCCCGCTGGACGAGCGCACCGACCGCAACCCGGCCCTGGACGCGCAACGGACCTCCGCCAACACCAACGACCTGCGGGGCAAGGTGCTCCGGATCAAGGTCAACGCCGACGCCACGTACTCGATCCCGGCCGGCAACCTGTTCGCCCCCGGCACGGCGAGGACCCGGCCCGAGATCTACGCGATGGGCTTCCGCAACCCGTACCGGATGACCGTCGACAAGCCCACCGGCGCCGTCTACGTGGGCGACTACGGCCCCGACGCGGGGGTCAGCGACCCGAACCGGGGACCGGCCGGCCAGGTCGAGTTCGACCGGATCACCTCGCCCGGCAACTACGGCTGGCCGTACTGCACCGGCACCGCCACGGCCGCCGAGACCTACAACGAGTGGAACTTCGCCACCAACGCGACCGGGCCGAAGTACACCTGCTCGGGCCCGACGAACAACTCGTTCCGCAACACCGGCCTGGCCACCCTGCCCGGCGCGCGGGCCTCGTGGATCCGGTACGGCGGCGACGCCGGCTCCCCGCCCGAGTTCGGCTCCGGCTCCGAGTCCCCGATGGGCGGCGCCGTCTACCACTACGACCCGGCCTCGACCTCCCCGGTGAAGTTCCCCGCCGACCTCGACGGGCACTTCTTCGCCGCCGAGTTCGGCCGGCAGTGGCTCAAGGCGATCGACGTGCAGGCCAACGGGGCCGCCGGGGACATCACGGCCTTCCCCTGGACGGGGACCCAGATCATCGACACCGCGTTCGGCCCCGACGGCGCGCTGTACGTCCTGGACTACGGCACCGGCTACTTCAACGGCGACGCCAACTCCGCCCTGTACCGGATCGACCACATCGGCGGCGCCAACCGGGCCCCGACAGCCGTCGCGTCGGCCGACAGGACCTCCGGCCCGGCGCCCCTGGCGGTCACCTTCTCCTCGGCCGGCAGCGTCGACCCCGAGGGTGGCGCGCTGACCTACGGGTGGGCGTTCGGCGACGGGGGCACGTCCACGGCCGCCGACCCGGCGCACACGTACGCGGCCAACGGGCGGTACACGGCCACCCTCACCGTGCGGGACCCCGCCGGCAACACGGCGACCGCCAACGTCATCGTCACCGTGGGCAACACCGCGCCGACCGTGAACCTGTCCCTCCCCGGTGACGGCCAGCTGTTCTCCTTCGGGGACACGGTGCCGTTCCAGGTCGGCGTCACCGACCCCGAGGACGGCGCGGTCGACTGCTCCAAGGTCACGGTCACCTACCTGCTGGGCCACGACCAGCACGCGCACGCCATCACCTCGGCCACCGGCTGCACGGGCACCATCGCCGTGCCCGTGGACGGCGAGCACGACGCGTCGGCGAACGTGTACGGGGTGTTCGACGCCCAGTACACCGACAACGGGGCCGGCGGGCAGCCCCCGCTGACCACCCACACCCAGAACGTCACCCAGCCCCGGCACCGCCAGGCCGAACACTTCGCCAGCTCCGCCGGGGTGAACACCTTCACCAAGGCCACCGCCGAGGGCGGCCGGACCGTCGGGGACATCCACAACGGCGACTGGGTCGGCTTCACCCCGTACCGGGTCGGCAACGTGGTGTCCTTCGACGCCCGGGTGTCCTCCGGCGGCGTCGGCGGCACGCTGACCCTGCGCGCCGGCTCACCCACCGGCCAGGTCCTGGGCTCGGCCACCGTGCCCGTGACCGGCGGCTGGGAGACCTTCACGACCGTCACCGGTGCCGTCGCGACACCTCCGACGGGTACCACCGGGCTGTACCTGGTCTTCACCGGCGGCGCGGGCGCGCTGTACGACGTGGACGCGTTCACCCTGGTCACGTCCTCGGCGCGGGTCGGCCCGATCAAGGGCGTGGCCGGCAGGTGCGTGGACGTCGCGGGCGGGGCCACGGCCGACGGCACGAAGATCCAGCTGTACACGTGCAACGGGACCGGCGCGCAGACCTGGACGGTCACCGGGTCCACGCTGCGGGCGGTCGGCAAGTGCCTCGACGTCGCCGGGGGAGCGACGGCGGCCGGCACGAAGGTGCAGCTGTGGACCTGCAACGGCACCGGAGCCCAGAACTGGGCCGCGCAGGCCGACGGGACGCTGCGCAACCCGGTGTCGGGGCGGTGCCTGGACGCGTCGGGCGGCAGCTCGGCGGACGGCACCCAGCTGCTGATCTGGGACTGTCACGGCGGGGCGAACCAGAAGTGGGCGCTGCCGTGACCCGACGACCGCCGGGTGGGCGGCGCCCACCGCCCACCCGGCCCGTCCCGCACCTCCATCCTCGCGTTCCGAGCCCCCTGCGCTCCGAGAGGCACCAGCCATGAGAATCCTGCTCACCCGGTCCCTGGCGGTGACCGCCCTGGCCCTGGCCATGGTCACCGGCCCCACCGCCACCGCTTCCTCCGGCGGCCCCGTGGCCCTCCCGCCGGCCCACGCGGCCCAGGCCGCCGACACCCCCTACAAGGTCCTCGTCTTCTCCAAGACGGCCAGCTTCCGGCACGACTCCATCCCCGCCGGCATCCAGGCTTTCCGCGACCTGGGCGCCACCAACGACTTCACCGTCACCGCGACCGAGGACGCCAGCACCTTCACCCCGACCAACCTGGCCCAGTACCAGGCCGTCGTGTTCCTCAGCACCACCGGCGACGTCCTCAACGCCACCCAGCAGTCCGCGTTCGAGTCCTACATCCGGGCCGGCGGCGGCTACGTCGGCGTGCACGCGGCGGCCGACACCGAGTACGGCTGGCCGTTCTACGGCGAACTCGTCGGCGCGTACTTCACCTCGCACCCCGCCCAGTCCCAGGCCACCGCCGCCGTCGAGGACCGCGCGCACGCCGCCACCGCGCACCTCGACCCCACCTGGTCCCGGTACGACGAGTGGTACAACTACCGGCTCAACCCGCGCGGCGACGCCCACGTCCTGGCCACCCTCACCGAGTCCAGCTACAGCGGCGGCACGATGGGGACCGACCACCCGCACGTGTGGTGCAAGCGGTACCAGGGCGGCCGGTCCTTCTACACGGGCCAGGGCCACACCATCGCCTCCTACGCCGAACCGGCCTTCCGCGCCGAACTCCTCGGTGGCCTGAGGTACGCCGCCGGCCGCACGAAGGCCGACTGCCGCCCCGAGACCGGCTACACCCCGCTGTACAACGGCTCCACCACCGGCTGGTCCCAGGCCGGGCCGGGCGGCTTCACGAACGCCAACGGCACGCTCACCTCGCACGACGGCCTGGGCCTGCTGTGGTACTCCGCCAGGGAACTGCGCTCCTACTCCCTCAAGCTCGACTGGCGGCTCGCCGGCGACGACAACTCCGGGGTCTTCGTCGGCTTCCCGGCCAGCAGCGACCCGTGGTCGGCCGTGAACAACGGCTACGAGATCCAGATCGACGCCACCGACACCCCCGACCGCACCACCGGCGCCGTCTACGGCTTCCAGTCCGCCGACCTGGCCGCCCGCGACGGGGCGCTCAACCCGCCGGGGGAGTGGAACACCTACGAGCTCCTGGTCGAGGGCGAACGGCTCCGGGTACTCCTCAACGGGGTGCTCATCAACGACTTCACCAACACCGACCCGGCCCGGTCGCTGCAACAGGGCCACATCGGCCTGCAGAACCACGGCACGGGCGACGACGCGTCCTTCCGCAACATCCGGCTCCGGGAGACGGGCACCTACCCGACCCAGGCCGAGTACGCCTCCGCCGCGAACACCGACGGGCCGAAGCTCTACCCGCACGCGGCACACGGCGGCGCGGTACTCGGCGACGTCGCCCCGGGGGACTGGGCCGCCTACAACGACCTCGACCTCACCGGGGTCACCGCCTTCACCGCGCGGGTCGCGGGCGTCGGCTCCACCGGGGGCCTCCAGATCCGCGCCGACTCCCCGACCGGCCCGCTGCTCGGGACCGTGGCGGTGCCGGTCACCGGCGGCTGGGAGAACTACGCCGACGTCAGTACCCCGCTGACGGGTGTGCCCTCCGGCCGGCACACGGTGTACCTCGCGTTCACCGGCTCGTCCTTCGACGTGGACGACTTCACCCTGGTCACCTCCTCGGCGCGGGTCGGACCCGTCAAGGGCGTGGCCGGCAGGTGCGTCGACGTCACGGGCGGCGCGACGGCCGACGGGACCAAGCTCCAGCTGTACGGCTGCAACGGCTCCGCGGGCCAGACCTGGACCGTCGCCGGTACGACCCTGCGCGCGCTGGGCAAATGCCTCGACGTCGCCGGGGGCGGGACCGCCAACGGCACCCGGGCGCAACTGTGGACCTGCAACGGGACCGGCGCCCAGAACTGGGCCGCCCAGGCCGACGGCACGCTCCGCAACCCCCAGTCGGGGCGCTGCCTGGACGCGTCGGGCGGCGGCTCGGCGGACGGTACCCCCCTGTTGATCTGGGATTGTCACGCCGGACCGAACCAGAGGTGGACCCTGCCCTGACCGGCCCCGGGTGGGCGGCCCCTCCGCCCACCCGGCCTTTCCCGACCGCCCGGGCCCCGTTTCCGGCCCGGGCGGCCCCTCCGTCCTCGGCCACCCGCCCCGACCACAGATCGTGAGACCCGACATGACCCGACCGATCACCCTGTTCACCGGCCAGTGGGCGGACCTCCCGTTCGAGGAGGTCTGCCGCCTGGCCGCCTCCTGGGGCTACGACGGCCTGGAGATCGCCTGCTGGGGCGACCACTTCGACGTCGCCCGCGCCCTGTCCGACGACACCTACGTCAAGGACCGGCGCGCGATCCTGGCCCGACACGGCCTCACCACCTACGCCCTGTCCAACCACCTCGTCGGCCAGGCCGTCTGCGACCACCCGATAGACGACCGGCACCGCGCGATCCTGCCGGCCGCCGTCTGGGGCGACGGGAACCCCGAGGGCGTCCGCCGCCGCGCCGCCGACCGGATGAAGGACACCGCCCGCGCCGCCGCGCTCCTCGGCGTGGACACCGTCGTCGGCTTCACCGGCTCCCCGATCTGGCACCTGCTCGCGATGTTCCCCCCGGTGCCGGAGTCCACCCTCGACGCCGGGTACGCCGACTTCGCCGCCCGCTGGCACCCCGTCCTCGACGTGTTCGACGAGGTGGGCGTCCGGTTCGCGCACGAGGTGCACCCGGGCGAGATCGCCTACGACTACTGGACCACCCGCCGCACCCTCGACGCGATCGGGAACCGCCCCGCCTTCGGCCTCAACTGGGACCCGTCGCACATGATCTGGCAGGACCTCGACCCGGTCGCGTTCATCCTCGACTTCGCCGACCGGATCTACCACGTGGACTGCAAGGACACCCGGATGCGGGCCCGCGACGGCCGCCGGGGCCGACTCTCCTCGCACCTGGGCTGGGGCGACCCGCGACGCGGCTGGGACTTCGTGTCCACCGGCCGCGGCGACGTCCCCTGGGAGGACTGCTTCAGAGCCCTCAACCACATCGGGTACGCCGGCCCCGTCTCCATCGAGTGGGAGGACGCCGGCATGGACCGCCTGGCCGGCGCACCCGAGGCCCTGGCCTTCGTCCGCCGGATGAGCTTCGACCCGCCGACCGGCGCGTTCGACGCGGCATTCAGCGAGCAGGATCGATGATATCGACCCCGACGGCACGCTGAGGAGGACCCGCATGACCCCGGACCGGCTGCGCGCCGCGCTCGTCGCCGTACCCGACCGCGACTGGCTGGTCGGCGCGCTCATCCGGGTCACCGTCGAACCCGCCACCGTCGTCGGCTACTACTCGGTCGCCCGGCGCCGCTGCGGCCAGGTCGCCCTCCCGGCGGCCCCCGGCTGGACCGCGGACGTGGCGGCCCGGGTCCTGCTGCTGTCCGTCCTCCCGCTGTGCGGCACCCGCCTCACCGAGGTGGTGGAGCAGCTCTACCAGTTCGGCGACCCGACCGAGAAGCTCGCCGTCCTGCGCGCCCTGCCCATGCTGGACCTCGGCCCATCGGCGGTCCCGGTCCTGCACGACGCCGTCCGCAGCAGCGACCCCCGCCTCCTGGCCGCCGCGATGGGCCCGTACTCCGCGCACCTCGACGACGGGGCCTGGCGCGGGGCGGTGCTGACCTGCGTGCGGACCGGGGTCCCGCTGGCCGTGGTGCACGACCTGGAGCGGCGCGCGGACGCGGGGCTGGCGGAGCTGCTCGCGGCCCACGCGGCGGAGTGCCTGGCCGCCGGCCACCAGCTGTCCCCGGACGCGGCCGCCCTCCTGCACCGCCTCACGGCCGGTTGAGGTGGGCTCGCGCCGCGCCTTTCGACATCAGGGCAGCTGTTTCCTGGCCTCGATCCACGTCAGGAGCAGATCCATGGTCGGCCCCGGCCGCAGGTGGACAACGAGTCGGTCAACGTGGGCCGTGAGGTTCTTGTGACGGCGAAGGTCGCCGATCTGCTCGATCGGAAGGCTGCGCCAGTCGGCGGCGAGGGCCACGGCCTGTGCGGGCTCGTGGGTGAGTGCCACGAGTGTGTCGGCGGCGAGGACCTCAGGGTCGTAGGCCGACTCGGGACCGGGGCCGAGATTCTCGATGATCCAGGTGCGGAGCGTGAAGTCCACGCGCAGCACCCTGGCCCGCTCCCACGGGCCGTCGCCCTGACCCCGCCTGTTCGCCTCCAGGGACAGGGCGGCCCACTGCAGGCGGGCCTCTCGAGGCTCATCGGAATGACAGGCGTGCCATTGTGCGATGAGCCGGACCCCTTCCAGTTCGTTGCCCTGGACCTCGGCGGCGCGAGCCTTCAGGCGTTCGATCCGCCACGTACTCATCTCGGTCGGTTCGTCGCGCTCAGCGCTCAACGTGCCTCGTCTCGGACAGCGGGAAGGCCGAAGCCGACGATAGCGCTGTCGCGTGGTGGCGGCCGCTCGGAGCGGGTCGTCGACGGTCCCGGCCACCGAATTAGGTGAGGTCCGGGTCGGCGGACCCGGTCAGGATCCGCCGCCCCGCTCCCGGCCGGCCCGCCGGGCAGTAAGAACCCTGGACCCCGCCCTCGCCCGCCAAGGAGTGGGCGGGGCCCAGGTGGTCAGCGGCTGAACAGCGAGCGCGCGAAGAACGCCAGGTTCGCGGGCCGCTCGGCGAGCCGGCGCATGAAGTAGCCGTACCAGTCCTCGCCGTAGGGCAGGTACACCCGGACGACGTGGCCCCGGGCGGCGAGCGCGCGCTGCTCGGTGGCGCGGATGCCGTAGAGCATCTGGAACTCGTAGCTGCCCGGTTCGCGGCCGAGCTCCTCGCCGAGCCGTTCGGCGATGTCGACCATGCGCAGGTCGTGGGTGGCGATCATCGGGTACGCCTTGGAGTTCATCAGGATCCGCATGCACCGCGCGTACGCGAGGTCCACGTCCCGCTTGGCCGCGTACGCGACCGTGGCGGGCTCGGCGTACGCGCCCTTGACCAGGCGGACCCGCGAACCGGCGGTGGCCAGGTCCGCGCAGTCGGCCTCGGTACGCCGCAGGCAGGACTGGAGCACGGCCCCCACCCAGGGGAACTCCTCGCGCAGGTCCCGCACCGTGCCGAGCGTGGCGTCGACCGTGGTGTGGTCCTCCATGTCGACGGTGACCGTGGTGCCGGCCCGCTGGGCTGCCTCGCAGATCGCGACGGCGTTCTCCAGGGTGACCTGGGCCGCGTCGGTGGCGAGCTTCTGCCCGAGGGCGGACAGCTTGACGGACACCTCGACCTGGGCGGGCAGCCCGAGGTCGGTGAGCCGGGCGAGCAGCGCGAGGTAGGCGTCGCGGGTGGCGGCGGCGTCCTCCGCGTCGAGGGTGTCCTCGCCGAGGTGGTCGATGGTGACCGTCAGCCCCCGGTCGACGAGCCCCGTGGTCGCGCTGACGGCCTGGTCGAGGGACTCCCCGGCGACGAAGCGGTCGGCGAGCCGGCGCAGGGCGGGCGTGCCGGTGACCGCCCGGCGCATGCGCGCGCTGCGGGACGCGATCAACAAGGGTTGCGAGAACACGGTCAGACCTCCTGAGGGGGCCGCAACGGGGCGGTGACGGAGAACCTATGCGCCCCACCGGCCGCACTCAACAGACAAACGTCACAAGCTCCAAGCCTTTTTCCGGTACGAATGCTCAGCGCTCGCGTGCGAGAATCGGGCTCATGAGGCCTGACCTGCAGGACATCGTCGACCGGGTGTCCCGGCTGCTGTCCGCGCCCGTGACCCTGGAGGACCGCGACTTCCAGCTCGTGGCGTTCGGCTCCCAGTCCGGCGGCATCGACGCGGTCCGGCAGCGCTCGATCCTCGACCGCCGGTCCGCCCCCGAGGTCCGCGAGTTCTTCGAACGGTTCGGCATCGCCACCAGCGACGTCCCCGTCCGCACCCCGGCCGACCCGGCCCGCGACCTGCTCGCCCGGGTCTGCCTGCCCGCCCGCTGGAACGGCGTCACCTACGGCTACCTGTGGCTGCTCGACGAACGCCACGACCTCGACGACGCCGTCCTCGGCGCGGCCATGCACAGCGCCGCCCGGGCCGGCGCCATCATGGCCCAGCAGGCCCGCGCGAAGGAACGGATGTCCGACCGCCTCCAGGACCTGCTCTCACCCGACCCGGGCACCGCCGAGGCCGCCGCCGAGGAGATCGTCGAACTGGGCGTCCTGGACCGGGACGTACCCGTCGTCGCCCTCGTGCTCCGCACCGTTCCGGAACCGGCGGCCCACGCCGTACCCATCAATCTCTGGCGGTTGCCCCAGTCCGTCCTGGCGGCCACCGACCACGACCACCTCACCCTGCTCGCGCCCCTGGCCGACGCCGCCGACCTCCGCCCCGCCCACGCCCTGGCCCGCCAGGCCCTCACCCTCTACGCCGAACAGCTCCCACCCGACCTCCGCCCGCACGCCGTCGCCGGCCTCGGTGCCCCCCGCCCCGACCTGGTGCACGCCCGCGAGAGCTGGCGCGAGGCCCGCCTGGCGCTCCGGGCCAGCGCCGAGGTCCCCGCGCTCCGCCCGGTGGCCAGCTGGCCCGACCTGGGCATCTACCGCCTCCTCGCCTGCGGCCCGCCCCGGGCTCTCCGCCACGCGGTCCTCGACGACGCGGCCCGCCGCCTCCTCGACCACGGCGACCCGGTACTCCTCGCGACCGCCACCACCTACCTGGACGAGGCGGGCAACGTGCAACGCAGCGCGGCGGCGCTCGGCATCCACCGCCAGACCCTGTACCACCGCCTGGGTCGGATCCAGCAGATCACCGGCACGGACCTGGAACGCGGCCAGGACCGCCTCCGCCTGCACCTGGCCCTGACCCTGTCCCCCCTCCTGCACCCGGGCACCCCCTAGCGGAGCGCTGCCCGGATTCCGTTGCGGAAGTCCTCGACGCGGGCTCGGATGCGTTCGTGCATCGGGAGTCCGGCCACCTCTTCGAATGTGCAGAAGGACAGCTCAGTCGACTCTTCGCTCACCTGGAGAGTCCCGCCGGTGACGTGCGCGGCGACGCAGACCGAGAACTCCTGGCGCACCTCCCCGTCGTCGTAGGAGAAGACGTGGCGAGGGTCGGAGTACACCGCGATCACGTAGTCGCACTCGATGGTGAGGCCGGTTTCCTCCAGCACCTCGCGCTGGGCCGTCTCCTCGATGGTCTCGCCGATCTCCATCACCCCTCCGGGCAGCGCCCAGAGGTTGTTGTCCACTCGTCGGTGTAGCAGGATTCGTCCGGCGGCGTCCACGACGACGGCCGACGCCGCCGGTCGCAGCGAGTTGGCGGAGGGGGCCGCCGGGTCGTCGTAGTAGTCGACTCTGGCCATGTGGACCTGCTTTCTCAGGCCCCGCGGACGTGGGCTTCCGCGCGCCGGATCGCGTCCACCAGTTGCCCGACGATGCCGGGAGCACCCGCGATCGTGGCCTCGGAGTCGAAGGTGTGCGGGGAGCCGTCCCGATCGACCACGACGGCCCCCGCCTCGCGCGCGATGACCACCCCGGCGGACGTGTCCCACGGCTTGTTGGACATCGTGACCGAGGCGTGCACCTTGCCGTCGGCGAGCCAGGCCAGGTCCGTCGCGGCGGTGCCCAGCATTCTCAACCTCAGTGCCCGCTGTGCGAGGTCCTCGGTCAGCGCGAAACGCAGCGCGTTCTTCTCGGCCGCTCCGGTCCCGACCGCGAAGTCACCCATGGCGATCACCGCACCGTCGAGGTCCGCGACGTCCCGGACCCGCATTCGACGGGTACCGCAGTAGGCGCCGGCGCCCTCGACAGCGTGGTAACGAGCACCGAGGAAGGGGAGCTCGATGACCCCGAGGACGGTGCGTTTCCGGTGGACCAGCCCGAGCGAGACCGCGCACAGGGGCATGCCCTGGACGAAGTTGACGGTCCCGTCGATCGGGTCCAGCGCCCACAGCAGCTCTCCGGTCGCCGCGGTCAGCCCGTCCTCCTCGCCGAGAAACCCGATGTCCGGGGTCTTGTCCGTCAGATACGACCGGACGGCGCGCTCCACCGCGAAGTCGACATCGGAGGCGAAGTCCCGGTCACCCTTGGCGGTGAGTTTCTCCGGTTCGTGGTCGCGGATCAGGTCACTCGCGAGGGCGACCGCGTCGAGGGCTGTCGTGAGGAGCGGCGCGAACTCGCTCATGACAGGCTGCCTCGTTCCCACAGGGAGGTCATCACCTGATCGAACGTAGCGAACAGGCCGTCACCGCCGCCACCGCGACGCAGCACGAATGTCGGAGAGTCGACCCCTCTGGACGCCGGCAGATACGGCTGCATCACGCAGAGAGAGTCGTCCACCGTGAAGATGTTGAAGCGAATCGTCTCGTCATACGTACCGATGATCATTCGCTTCTGTGCGTCCTTGGGCATTCTCGACCGGACGCGTTTCAAGGTCTGGATGTTGAGTTCGGTGAGTCCCGACAGGTGCCCGGGACCGTATCCCTCCTCGCCCTCGCGCTGCTTGATCGCGTCACCCGCCGGGTCGAGGAACAGGCACCGAATCTCGGAGCCGCTCTCGACCAGGGTTCTCCACCGCTGCTCCGGGTACTGCTGGCAGATCAGATTCAGGGAGAGTCCCACCGTTCGGGAGTTCGATCCGGATCGGCGGATACCTCGACTGACGTGGCGACGGTTGGTGAAGTCAGGAAAGTGTCAGTAGTGGAGTGGGTGGTGTACCCGGGGATGGAGGGTGTGGGAGCCTTCGGGCATCCCTCTACAGTGGAGCGTGCATCATGCTCAAACGTGTTCTCGCCCTGGCCGCCGTCACCGCCGCCCTGGTGATCCCGGGAGCCACCCCGGCCACGGCCGCACCCGCCCCGGCAACGCAGTCCGGCCGTAGCGCCGCCATCAGCTGGCCCGAACCGTGGTCGGCGTACAGCTACCACCCGACCGACGGTCACTGCTTCTGGGCGGGGGAGAACTACCGCGCCCAGTCGTGGTCGAACCAGTACTACTGCGCCTACGAGCCGGACCCCTACCGCTACGGCACCGACTGGGTCCTCTACATCAACGACCTGTACGCCCAGGGGTAGGCACCGGCGGCCCGGGACGTGGAGCCGCCCGGGGGCGCAGCGGTGCCCCGGGACGTGGAGATGCCCGGGCCGCCGGGATCGGAGGTCGCCCCGATCCCGACGTCCCGGGCACCGGTCCCGGATCCGAAACGCACACGTGTGAAGTCGTCGCCGGACCTCCCGGTCCCGGATGCTTCTTGTAGGGCGCTCCCTGTCGGCGGTTCCCACAGCGAACGGATCGTTCGGGCGTGGTGTTCCAGCCCGTGGGCGGGGAGCTGCCCACTCAGGCCCGGAGCGCCTGCGCGGTTCGGCGGCGGCGGGCCAGGGCGAACAGCAGGTCCAGGACGACGAACGCCAGCAGGCTCAGGCCGAGGAGCGGAATCGCCCAGCCGATCGCGACGACCACCAGCGGACCGGGGATCAGCACCCACAGCGGCAAGTGCCGCCAACCGCCCCGGGCCGGCGGTGCACCCAGCGGAGCCCGGCGGTCCGAGCGGGTCGGGCGGCGGCGCCACCACATCCGGTAACCGAGGACGATCAGGGTCGCGATGCCGACCGCCAGGAGGGCGAGCGCGATCTGGTTGGCCAGGCCGAACAGGCGGCCCATGTGTGCCTGGATCCCCAGGGTGGACAGTTTCGCGAGGAACGGGCGGTCGGAGAAGCGCGCCTGCGCGGTGACCGTGCCCGTCGCCGGGTCCACGGCGGCCTGGTCGCGGCGGACCGGCCAGGTGTTGTCGACCTGGGTCGCCGTCCACGCGGTGCCCGGTCCGGCGGCCACGCCCAGTTCGAGGGGGCCGTCGAGGCCGGCGGACCGGGCGGCGGCGTACACCTTGTCGAAGGTCGCCGGATCCACGGTGGAGGGAGCGCCGGCCGCGCCGTGGCCCTCGTGGCCGGCCGAGGAGGAGGCCCCGGGGCCGCCGGGCAGGCCGGTGTCCAGGGGGGTGGCGGTCGCGCGCAGGGTCTCCAGGGCCGCGCCGAAGTTCTCGCCGGCGTAGGTGGACCAGGTCAGGCCCGTCGCCGACAGGCCCAGTGCCCCGACCAGGACCCAAACGCCGATGCTCGCGTGCCAGGACCGGGTGCCGCGTACCCCGCGGGCGCCCCGCTCCGGCAGGAGTACGGCGCGGGCCCGGCGGCGCGCGGTCCGCTGCCGGGACAGCCACAGCACCAGGCCGCCGAGGGCGATCACCCACAGCCAGCTGGCGGCGAGTTCGGAGTAGAGCCGGCCGGGTTCGCCGAGTTGCAGGTGGCGGTGCAGGCCGTCGAGCCAGGTGGTGACCGGGGTGGAGCCGAACCAGGTGGTCAGCTGGCCCTGCACGGTGGCGGTGTGCGGGTTCACGAACACCGTCCGCCGGTGGTCCTCGTCGAGGCCGGGCAGGGCGAACACGACCCGGGTGGTGGCGTCGCCCTCGGCCGGCAGGACGCCCGTGACGGTGCCGGCGGGGAGCGCGGCCTGGGCGGCGGCGACCTGGTCGGCGAGGGGGCGGGTGCCGCCCGTGGTGCTGGACGCGGTGAGCACGTCGCCGTAGACGAGGTCGTCGATCTGCGGGGTGAACGCGTACAGCAGGCCGGACAGGGCCGCGACCAGCAGGAACGGGGCCACCAGGACGCCGGCGTAGAAGTGCAGGCGGCGGAGCAGGGGGAGGACCGACCACACCGGCGCCACCGGCCCGTCGGCCTGGTCCGGGGGAGCGGTCGGGGAGAGGGCAGTGGACACGGCGGACTCCAGCGGGGCGAGGGGAACACGGACGCTGCCCCTTCAGTCGGCGGGCGCCCCGGTCCAGTTCCCTGCCGGTGGGTGACGTGGCCCACGGGGTCCGCCGGGAACTTTTCGGCCCCGACACGCGACGCGAAGACCGACGGAAGAACCGTTTCAGGGGTACGCGGGAAGGGTAGGTGTCCGGGATGAACCATTCTGTGCTCGCCCGGCCCCGCACGGAACTCGCCCGCTGGCTGGGCCTCGCGGTCTTCGGGGTCGTGGTGGCCGCCGCCGCGGCGGTCGGCGCGCTGGGCGTGGGTACCGCGGCGGAGGACTACGCCACCCTGGACCGCCCGTCCTGGGCGCCCCCGGCCTGGCTGTTCGGCCCGGTCTGGACGGTGCTGTACGTGATGATCGCCGTCGCCGGCTGGCTGGTGTGGCGGCGCACGGGGCTCACCGGCTCCGCGATGGCACTGTTCGGCACCCAGCTCGTCCTGAACGCGCTGTGGACCCCGGTCTTCTTCGGCCTCGGCCGGTACGGCCTGGCGCTGATCGTCATCGTGGCGATGTGGTGCGCGATCGGCGCGACGATCCTCCTGTTCCGGGCCGTGTCGCGCCCCGCCGCCGCGCTGCTCCTGCCCTACTGGGCGTGGGTCACGTTCGCCACCGCGCTCAACGCCGCGATCTGGTGGGCCAACTGACCCACGGTTTGGCGACGGCCCGGAACGGGCAACCACTCTCCATGTCCCCCCGTAACCCCGCACGCCAGGCCGCCGACAGCGACACCCTCGAGTTCTGGGCCCGCGCCGGGCTCGTCGGCTGGGGCGTCACCCACCTCCTCGTCGCCTTCCTCGCCGCCCAGATCGCCCTGGGCCGGCCCGACAAGGAGGGTGACCAGTCCGGGGCGTTGGCCACGATCGCGGAGCACCCGTTGGGGGTCGCGGCGCTGGTCGCCGTCGCTCTCGGGTTTTTCGCGCTGGTCGTCTGGCAGGGGCTGGAGGCGACCGTCGGCGACCACAAGCCGTGGGGCCGGATCGCCGCCGTCGGCCGGGCCGTCATCTACGGGGCGCTGGCCCTCAGCGCCGGCAAGCTGGTGTTCGGCCAGGGCGGGTCGAAGGCCGACCAGCAGCAGACCCTGACCGCGAAGGTCCTGTCCAACCCGGGCGGGCAGTGGCTGGTGGGCCTGCTGGGCGTCGCGGTCGTGGTCGGCGCGGGCGCCCTCGTCTGGTACGGGCTGAGCGACCGTTACGCCAAGCACCTGTCGCGTACACCCACCTGGGTCACGTGGTCCGCGCGGATCGGCTACTCGGCGAAGGGCCTGGCCTACGCGATCGTCGGCGCGCTGGTCGTCGCGGCCGCGGTCACCTTCGACGCGGCGAAGTCCCGGGGCCTGGACGAGGCGCTGCGGACCCTGGCCGCCCAGCGGCACGGCACGCTGCTGCTCGGCCTCGTCGCCGCCGGCCTCGCCGCGTACGGGGTGTTCGGCCTGGCCCAGGCCCGCTACCGCAAGATCTGACCACGCGACGAAACCGCCGGGCACCGGTACCCGGAAAATGGTCTTGCGGGTCGACATCCGGTGCGAACCGGTCGAACCCGCCCCGCGCCCCCTCGAAAGTTTCTGTCAAAAAACAGTTTTGGAACAGCAGTTCCGCCGAAGTCCTGTCCGACCTGTCGCGCGCGGACCGGCCGTTCCTACCCTGCTTGCCTGGTACGACCCACCCCTCAGAGGAGAACCAGGCATGAGGAACAGAACAGCGGGTGTGCTCGTCGCGGCATCCGTCACGATCGGTTTCGTGGCCGTGGCGGGGCCCGCAGCCCAGGCCGCCGAGGGCGTCATCCGCAACGCGGGCGCGCCGACGGCGGTGTCGGGCAAGTACATCGTCGCGTTGAAGGACGCCCCGGCGGGCGTGGCGACCGCCGCGGCCGTCCGGTCGCGCGCGGACGGGCTGACGAGCAAGTTCGGCGGCTCCGTCGGGTACGTCTACGACCAGGTGCTCGGCGGGTACTCGGCCCGGATGACCGAGTCCCAGGCGCGCCGGCTGGCGGCGGACCCCTCGGTCGCCTATGTCGAGCAGGTCCAGACGATGGGGATCGCCGACACTCAGAACAACCCGCCGAACTGGGGCGACGACCGGATCGACCAGCGGGACCTGCCGCTGAGCAAGTCCTACACGTACCCGTCGAACCCGGGTCAGGGCGTCACCGTGTACGTGCTGGACTCCGGCCTCAACCCGAACCACTCCGAGTTCACCGGCCGGGTCAAGCAGGGCTACGACTTCATCGACAACGACTCCAACCCGGCCGACTGCCACGGGCACGGCACGCACGTCGCCGGCACCGCCGTGGGCACCACCTACGGGGTCGCCAAGAAGGCCAACGTCGTGTCCGTCCGGATCCTGAACTGTCAGGGCAACGGCGAGGACGACCAGATCCTGGCCGGCATGAACTGGATCAAGAGCAACGCGGTCAAGCCGGCCGTCGCCAACTACAGCGTCGGCTGCGGCAGCCGGTGCAGCAGCGACTCGCTGGACAACGCCGTGAAGGCGCTGATCGCGTCCGGGGTGCAGTTCGTGCAGGCGGCGGGCAACAACAACGACGACTCGTGCTACTTCAGCCCGCAGAAGGTGCCGGCGGCCATCACGGTCGGCAACAGCACCAGCGGTGACGCGCGGTACACGGGGACCGGGCAGTCCAACTACGGGTCCTGCCTGGACATCTGGGCGCCGGGTACGGGGATCATCTCGGCCTCGTACAGCAGCAACACCGGAACCGCGACCATGACGGGTACGTCCATGGCGTCCCCGCACACGGCCGGCGCGGTCGCCCTGTACCTGGGCGCGAACCCGAACGCCACCCCGCAGCAGGTCCGCGACGCGCTCGTCAACAACGGCAGCACGGGCAAGCTCACCGGCATCAACTCCGGCTCGCCGAACGTGCTGCTCTACACCGCCTTCATCGGCGGCGGCACCCCGACCGACCCGTCGGTGACGAACCCGGGCAACCAGTCCACGGCCGTCGGCGGCACGGCGAACCTCCAGCTGCAGGCGTCCGGCGGCACCTCGCCGTACACCTGGAGCGCCTCGGGTCTGCCCGCCGGCCTGTCGATCGGGTCGAGCACCGGCAAGATCACGGGCTCGCCGACGACCCAGGGCAGCAACAACGTGACCGTGACCGTCACCGACTCGGCCAACAAGACCGGGAACGCGTCGTTCACGTGGACCATCGGCGGCTCGGGCGGCTGCACGGCGACCCAGGTCGTCGGCAACACCGGCTTCGAGAGCGGCAGCACGCCGTGGACGGCGAACGCCAACGTCATCGGCAGCTGGTCGCAGCAGGCGGCGCACGGCGGCAGCCGGTACGCGTGGCTCGGCGGCCAGGGCGGCAGCCACACCGACTACGCGTCCCAGTCGGTGACCATCCCCTCGGGCTGCGCGACGGTGACGCTGCGGTTCTGGCTGCACATCGACACGGCCGAGACCGAGAACGTGGCCTACGACAAGCTGACCGTCACGCTGGGTAGCACCACGGTCGCGACCTACTCCAACCTGAACAAGGCGGCCGGGTACGCCGAGAAGGTGTTCGACGTGAAGCAGTTCGCCGGCCAGACCGTGACGCTGAAGTTCAACGGCGTCGAGGACTCCAACCTGCAGACCAGCTTCGTCGTCGACGACGTGACCATCTCCGCCTCGTAGAAAGCCCCCTCCGGGAGGACACGGCCGGCGCGTGGTCAGCGCGCCGGCCGTGCCGCCGGTTCCGACCACCTACTGGATCAACCCTTAACAATCCGTGACCCGGGGTGGATACTCCTGCTATGCGGGAGCAGATCATCGGCAGGGAACTGGCGCATGTCCTGCGGACCGGGCCGTTCTCCGCCGCGCTGCACCTGGCCATCGAGGCCAGTGGCCTGCGGATGGAGGAGATCCAGACCCGGCTCGCCGGCCAGGGGATCATGGTCAGCCAGACCACGCTGGCCTACTGGCGCCGGGGCCGCAGCCGCCCCGAGCGTCCCGCCTCGCTCCGCGCCGTGGGGGCGCTGGAAGGCATCCTGGGCCTGCCGGCGGACGCGCTCACCGCCCAGCTCGGCCCCCGCCGCCCGCGCGGCCGCTGGCTGGACCACCCGCCGGGCACGATGGAGATGGCCGAGGTCTGGTCGGACTCCGAGAGCCTGGGGGAGCTGCTGGCGGCCATCAACACCCCCGTGCACAACATCCTGCACCGGGTGAGCATGCACGACCTGTTCGTGATCGGCCCCGACCGCGGCGCGGTCACCCTCGCCACCCGCGCGGTCGTGCGCGCCACGGCCGACAAGGTGTCCCGCAGCGTGTTCGTCTACCACAACGACGAGGGCGAGGGCGGGCTGCCGACGGTGCACCCGGTCCGCAACTGCCGGATCGGCCGGTCCCGCACCGACCCCGACGGGGAGTTCCTCGTCGCCGAACTGATCTTCGACCGGGTACTGGGCACCGGCGACACGGCGGCCATCGAGTACGAGCTGCGGTTCGGTCCCGGCGCCGTCTCCGACCACTACCACCGCGCCTTCCCGGCCGAGGCGGGCGACTACCTGCTCCAGGTGCAGTTCGACCCGGAGGCGTTGCCGGCCCGGTGTTTCCGGTACAGCCGGCGGCGGGAGAACGCGCCCGACCAGGGGGTCCGCGAGGTGTGGGTGGGGGCCGCGCACGGGGCGCACCTGGTGGACCGGGACATCGCGCCGGGGCTGGTGGGGCTGCGCTGGGAGTGGGACTAGGGCCGCCGGCCCGGGCCTTCGTCCGCGCGCCGCGTGCGCGAACGCGCACCCATCCTGCGGACTCGCGCACAGCGTGTTCATTCGAGTGCCATATTGTTGAAACCTGTTCGTCACGGGTCCCGAATCGAACGCAGCCTCCTAGCTGGGAAAACTAGTCATCGGATGACACGCGCTGATCTCGGCGTTACATCGACGTCCACCTCGTGATCCATTGACATTCATCCGATCACTGCCTACGTTCAGCGGCACTGATTCGGACGTCGACAGGAGCGTGGCGAGATGGCGGACAACGACTACGGGACGGACCGCGGCCCCAGCCGCCGCGCGGTCCTCCGGACGTCCGGCGCGGCGGGCGCGGCCCTCGCCCTGAGCGGGGTGCTGCCGGCCACGGCGCACGCCGCCGCCCCGGCCGCCTCCGCCCTGGTTCCCGAGGCGACCGCGACCGAGCTGTGGTACCCGGCCCCGGCCGTCGAGAGCGCCATCATCTCCGAGGGCCTGCCCGTGGGGAACGGCCGGATCGGCGCCCTGGTCGGCGGCGACCCCGCCCGCGACTTCCTCTACCTCGCCGACGCCACCCTGTGGACGGGCGGCCTGAACGCGACCCTCCAGGGCGACGGCCAGTTCCCGTACGGCGTGAACGACTTCGGGTCCAACACCCTGCTCGCGAAGGTGTACCTGGCGCTGCCCGCCCACCCCATGTCCGCCGTCACCGGTTACCGCCGCCGCCTGGATCTCAGCAACGGCCTGGTCACCACGGCGTACACGTACCAGAACGTCACCTACCGCCGCGAGGTGTACGCGAGCCACCCCGACAACGTGCTCGTCGTCCGGCTCACCCAGAGCGGCGGCGGCGGCCACACCGGCACCCTGACCCTGAACGGCACCCACGGCGAGACCACCACCGCGAACGCCGGCACCGCCTCGTTCGGGGCGACCCTGGCCAACGGCCTGAAGTACGGTGCCGTGGCCAAGGTGGTCGGCACCGGCGGCACGGTCGCCGTCAACGGCGCGAACGTCACGTTCACCGGCTGCACCGAGGTCCTGATCGTCCTGAGCGGCGGCACCAACTACGTGCCCGACCCGGCGAAGAGCTTCCAGGACCCGGCCGTGGACCCGAAGGCGGTCGCGGGCACCCGGGCCACCGCCGCCGCCACCGCCGGGGGCGCGACCCTGCTGACCAGACACGTGGCCGACTACCAGGCGCAGTACCAGACGATGGGTGTCGATCTGGGCACCTCCACCGCCGCGCAGAGGGCCAAGGACACCTGGGCGCGGCTCACCGACCGGGCCGTGCCGGGCGCCCCGTCGGACCCGGAGCTGGAGGCCAGCTACCTGCAGTTCGGCCGGTACCTGACGATCACCGGCTCGCGGACCAGCGTCCCGATGAACCTCCAGGGCCTGTGGCTGGACCGGAACAACCCGGACTGGATGGCCGACTACCACACCGACATCAACGTCCAGATGAACTACTGGCTCGCCGACCGGGCCGGCCTCGGCGGCAACTTCACCGCGTTCGCCGACTACTGCGTCTCCCAGCTGTCCTCGTGGACCACCCAGACCCAGGCCCTGTTCAACGACCCCCGCAACGGTTTCCGCAACTCCACCGGCCGGATCGCGGGCTGGACCACGGCCATCTCCACCAACATCTACGGCGGCATGGGCTGGTGGTGGCACCCGGCCGGCAACGCGTGGCTGTGCAACTCGCTGTGGGAACACTACGAGTACACCCTGGACCAGGCGTACCTGGCGAAGATCTATCCGCTGCTCAAGGGCGCCTGCCAGTTCTGGGAGTCGCGGCTGCTCCTCGTCGACGACCCGGCGGGCGGCACCGGCAAGGTCCTGATCGCCGACAACGACTGGTCCCCGGAACACGGGCCGACGAACGCCAAGGGCATCACCTACGCGCAGGAACTGGTGTGGGCGCTGTTCGCGCAGTACCAGGCGGCGGCCTCGGCCCTGGGACGCGACGCGGCCTTCGCGCAGACCGTCGCGGGCCTGCAGGCCAAGCTCTACCTGCCCGTCGTCAGCCCCTCGACCGGCTGGCTCGAGGAGTGGATGACCCCGGCCAACCTCGGCGAGACCACCCACCGGCACCTCTCGCCCCTCGTCGGCCTGTTCCCCGGCGACCGGATCACGGTCGACAACAGCCCCACACCCCTGATCACGGGGGTACGCAACCTGCTCACCGCCCGCGGCATGGACTCCTACGGCTGGGCAGTCGCCTGGCGCGCCCTGTGCTGGGCCCGGCTGAAGGACGCGTCCCGCGCGTACCAGCTGATCCTCACCGCCATGAGGCCCTCGGTGAACTTCGGCAACGGCACGGCCCGCAACTTCCTCGACATGTACAGCTTCGGCAACCGGGCCACCTTCCAGATCGACGCGAACCTCGGCACCCCCACGGCCATGATCGAGACCCTGCTGTACTCCCGCCCCGGCCTGATCGAACTGCTGCCCGCGCTGCCCTCCGGCTGGGCCGCGGCCGGCCGGGTCACCGGGATCGGCGCGAGGGGCGGATTCGTCGTGGACCTGACCTGGGCGTCCGGCCAGGCCACCTCGGCCACCATCCGCAGCGTCGGCGGCACCTCCACCGTCGTCCGGTACGGCACCTGGACCCAGAACGTCACCCTGGCGCCGGGCGGCTCGGTCACGGTGACCCCGCCGCCCCGGCTCTCCGGCGACTTCGTGCTCGTCAACCGGCGCAGCGGCAAGGCGATCGACGTACCCGGGGCCTCGCAGACGGCGGGGACGGCCCTGATCCAGTACACCCAGCACGGTGCCGTGAACCAGCGGTGGCGGTTCGCGGACGTCGGCGGCGGGGAGTACACGGTGACGAGCGTCAGTTCGGGGCTGCTCGCCGACGTGAACGGCGGGTCCACGGCCGACGGGGCGACGATCATCCAGTGGACGGCGACCGGGGCCACCAACCAGCGGTGGCGGCTCGTGGACGCCGGCGGCGGGTACGTGAAGGTGGTCAGTGTGAAGAGCGGGAAGGTGGTGGGGGTGGCCGGGTCCTCGACGGCGGACTCCGCGGCGGTGGTGCAGCAGACGGATACGGGGGACAGCAGCCAGCAGTGGCGGATGCTCCCGGCCTGACATCCGGTGGGACGTTGATGACTGACGGTGACTTTCGGCCTCGTTAGTTGCGGTGATTCCGGGGGAATTCGCCTCCTGGCGCAGCTCACAGGCCGGGACCTCGCCCCGGGTCAGATAGCTGTACGTAGTCGGGGTCCGGGGAAACCTCCGTACCCCGACGGATGCCGGATCGACCGGCGGCTCTCTAGGCTCTGCCCATGAGTCAGCCGATGTGGACGGTTCCCGGTTACGACGAGGTCCGGGAACTGGGTCGGGGCGGGGCCGGTCGGGTGGTGCTCGCCGAGCACACCGAAACCGGGACCAAGGTCGCGATCAAGTACCTCGCGGACGAGTTGTGCCGGACGCCGGAGCTGCTCGCCGGGTTCCGGGCCGAGGCGCGGCTGCTCGCCGAGTTGAGCGCGCCGAACATCGTGCGGCTGTTCGAGTACGTGGAGACCGACGCCGCCGCCGCGATCGTGATGGAACTCGTCGACGGCGTGCCGCTGCGTGCCCTGCTCCGCGAGCACGGGGCGACCAGCCCCGAGGCGGCGCTGCACGTGCTCAAGGGTTCCCTGCTGGGGCTGGCCGCCGCGCACGTCGCCGGGGTGGTGCACCGCGACTACAAGCCGGAGAACGTGCTGGTCACGACGCGGGGGGAGAGCAAGCTCGCCGACTTCGGGATCTCGGCGCGGACCGGGAGCACCGGCATCCTGGCCGGGACGCCCGCGTACATGGCGCCCGAGCAGTGGCGGGGGGAGCCGGCCAGTCCGCGCACCGACATCTACGCGGCGACCGCCACGTTCTTCGAGTGCGTGACCGGCGGGAAGCCGTACCCGGCGGAGACCCTGGACGGGGCCCGGTACCAGCACGAGCACGCCGACATCCCGGTCGGGGAGCTGCCCGGGCCGGTCCGGGAACTCGTCCGGCGCGGGCTGGCCAAGCGCGCGCAGGACCGGCCGAGCGACGCGGCGGCGTTCGTCGCGGAGCTGGACTGGGCCGCCAGCGCCGGCTACGGGCCCGACTGGGAGACCCGGGGCCGCCGGCAGCTCGCCGAACGCGTCGCCCTGCTGGCCCTGCTGCTGCCGCTCGGGGTCGGGGCCGTGCAGAGCGGCGCGGCGGCCAAGGGGGTCGTGGCGGCCAAGACGTTCCTCGGGCTCGGCCGGACCGCGAAACTCGTCACCGCCTCGTCGTTGGCGGTGACCGTCCTGGCGCTGGCCGCGTTCGGGTACGCGCTCGCGGGGCCCGGCGGCCCGTCCTCGGCGGATCCGGTCTCCGGGGGCTCCACGGTCGTCGAGCCGGGCACGCTGCCGTCGCCGGGGGTGTCGGGCGTCCTGCCGTCGGCCACGCCCTCGCCCTCGGCCACCGGCACCGCGTCGCCGTCCCCGGGGCCGACCCCGACGAAGACCGCGCCGCCGACCCCGCCGGTCAGCCCCACCGGGATCGTGCCGCCGACCTCGCCGGTGGCGCTGTTCTACGACGGCGCGATCGACTGGAACTGCGGCGCCCAGCTGCGGATCGGTGCGAACATCCACGTCGAGCCGCCGAACCAGAACCCGATCGTGCTGCACGTCCGGTACCGGGGGATGGCGACGGAGAACGGGACGTACACCGGGATCGACAGGACGGAGCACCTGACGCTGTCCGGGCAGCTCGACTACAACGCCGTGAGCGCCGTGAACATCACCCAGGGCGAGCACGACGCCAACGGGAACACCTATGTCCGGGTCGAGGTCACCACGACGCCGCCCGGGCTGAACGGGCCGCTGCTGCTCACCCGGGACCGCCCGAACTGCTACTCGTGAGGTAGCTCCGGGTCGGCGAAGACGAACGTGTCGAGGGCGGCCACGATCTCCGGCGGGATGTCGTGGCCGCCGTCGAAGGGCCGCCACGTCACGTCGTAGCCGTACCTGTCCAGCAGGTCCCTGGCCTGTTCGCCGCCCGGGAACGGCACCTGCGCGTCGGACCGGCCGTGCGCGACGAGCACCCGGGGGCGGCGCGGGCCGGGGGCGTGCAGCCCGGCGAGGGAGTCGGCGAGGAGCACCCCGGACAGGGCGGCCACCCGGTCGACCCCGGCCTCGGCCCGCAGGGCCACGTCGAGGGCGAGCATCGCGCCCTGGGAGAAGCCGGCGACGACCACGGTGTCGGGCGCGTACCGGTCCCGGACGGTCGCCAGCAGCCCGAGCACGGCCTCCCGCGCGGCCGTGACCAGCGCGTTGGGCACATGGTCGGCGGGCGCCCGGTCCTCCCAGGCCCAGGCCGGGCGCTCGTCGGGATCCAGCCGCCACCAGGCCCGGCCGCCGCCGAACTCGGGGAGCGGGCCGGCCGGGGCGAACACCCGGGTCCCGGGGCGGGCCAGCAGCCGGCCGAGTCCGACCATGTCGTCGCCGGGGGCGCCCCAGCCGTGCAGCAGGATCAACGCCGTGCCGCCGCGTTCGTCCTCGGGCATCGCGGTGAGGACGGCGACGCGCAGGCCGGCGGGTTCGTCGGGGGAGGTCATGGCGGGAGCTTACCCAGCGCGCCGCGCGGCCCTTCGTTCACATTCCGATGGTAGTGAGGCCTGTCGTTTGTCCGCTGTCGTCCGCGCTGGCCGGTCTTGCAAAATCCAGGACGGCCGGACCTCTTGTGTTGCATCGAATCCCGTCATAGTCTCGGCCTCGAGGCAGTAACAACGGTGAACGAACGAAGTGGGGTGCGCTCCGGTGACGCAGCTGCGGTCGGCCCAGAAGGGGACCAAGCGGTCCCTGCGCGCCCGCAACGACGTGCTCGTGTTGCAGAGCGTCGCCGTCGGTGACGGTCAGGTGGCCCGGACCGACATCGTGCGGGAGACGGGGCTGCCGGCCGCGACGGTGTCCGACATCGTGGCGTCCCTGATCGAGCGCCGCCTGGTCCGCGAGTCCGGACTGGCCGGTTCGCGGGGTGGCAAGCCCCGGATGCTGCTGGAGCTGGACCGCGACCACCACCGGTTCATCGGCGTGCACGTGGGCCGCCGGCAGATCACCGCCAGCCGGCTGACCCTGACCGGCCGGGCCGAGCAGACCGTGACCATCCCGCACTTCCCCGGCGACGACACGATCGCGGTGGCCGCCTCGGCGGTGCACCGGCTGACCACGGCCGGCGGCACGATCACGGCGATCGGGGTGGCGGTGCCCGGCATCGTCACGGCCGACGGCACGATCCGCGAGGCCGTCAACTACAACTGGCACATGCTGCCCTTCGGCCGGGAGCTGTCGGAGCGGTGCGGGAACGTACCGGTCCATGTGGTCAACGACGCGAACGCGGTCGCGCTGTCCGAGGTGGCGCTGTCCACCCAGTGGGGCGTGAGCGTGGTCCTGATCTGGATCGGGACCGGCATCGGCGCGGGCATCGTCCTCGACGGCCGGCTCTACGAGGGCCGCGAGTTCCGCAGCGGCGAGATCGGCCACCTCGACATCGGTACGTCGCTGCGCTGCCGGTGCGGCCTGATCGGCTGCCTGGAGACGGTGGCCACCCTGCCGACCCTGGTCGGGGACGCGTCCGGGGCGGTCGTGGACCGGTTCCTCGCCGGGGCCGACGACGGCGAGGCCCGGGCGCTGCGGGAACGGATCATCCGGGGCGCCCGGGAACTGGCCCGGCTGCTGTCGATGCTCGCCGCCACCCTGGACGTCACCGACTTCGTGGTCGGCGGCCCGCTGGTCGGCGACCCGGTCGGTCCGGCGCTGCTCCGCGCGACGAACGAGGCCCTGGCGCTGCGGGTGATGCCCGGCTTCGCGCCCGTGACGCTGCGGTTCTCCACCCTCGGGGAGCACAGTGTCGTGATCGGAGCGACGGCGCACGCGATCTGCCAGGAGTTCGGCGTGATGCTCACGATGCCCGGCAGCACCGAGACGGCCGCGACCCCCGGCGCCGAGCCGGCTGTGACCATCCCAGAAGCCAGGACGGGCGCGACCACCCCTGGGGTCGCCGTATGACAGCGGCCCACTAGACACCACCCATATCCGCACCACTGACACCCGGCCCGCGCCGGGTGGCGGGAGAACACGTCCCGGTCACCGTCGACCGGGTCCACGGGGAGCACGACCCAGGAGATCACGGACTTCGGCCGGACACCCTCACCCGGCCGACGCCGACGAGCAAGGAGCCCCCTCATGAAAACGAGCATCTACGCCCGGGCGGCGGTGGCCGCACTGGCCGTCGTCGGCTCCCTCACGCTCGCCGCGCCACCCGCCGCCGCGGCGGACAACCCCGCCCCGGCCGTCGTTCCCGCGTTGCAGGAGTGGACCGCCGGCGCCGGATCGCTCCAGCTCGGTCCCTCAAGCCGCATCGTGGTACCGGCGGGCGCGTCCCCCCGCCTCACCCAGCTCGCCACCCAGCTGGTCGCCGAGATCACCGAGCTGACCCCGCTCCGCCTGACCACCGCCACCGGCAGCCCCGTCCAGGGCGACATCGCCCTGCGGGTGGACGCGAACGCCTCCTACGGCGCGGTCCTGGCCAACCTCAAGCCCGAGGCCTACCGCCTGGCCACCACCGCCACGAGCGTGACCATCACGGGAGCCTCCGACACCGGCCTGTACTACGGCACCCGTTCCCTGCTCCAGATCCTGGTCCGGGGCACCACCGTCCCGCTCGGCACCGCCGTGGACTACCCGAACTACGCGGTCCGCGGCTTCATGCTCGACGTCGGCCGCAAGTACTTCACGCCCGAGTTCATCCACTCGTACATCAGGTGGATGGGCTGGCTGAAGCTGAACACGTTCCAGCTGCACCTCAACGACAACGAGATCGACAGCCTGCGGCCGCCCGGCACCGACTGGTCGTCCGCGTACTCGGCGTTCCGGCTCAAGAGCACCAACCCCGACTTCGCCGGCCTCGCCGCCACCGACGGCTCCTACACCCGGGCGGACTGGGACTCCTTCGAGACGACGGCCGCCGCGCACGCCATCACCCTCGTTCCCGAGATCGACGCCCCCGGCCACGCCCGCGCGTTCGTCAAGGCCCACCCCGAACTCGGCCTCAACAACGGCGACTCCGACAACCTGGACCTGAGCAAGCCCGCGACCACGACGTACATGAAGAGCGTGTACTCCGAGTTCGCACCCTGGTTCAAGGGGCCGGCGCTGCACATCGGCGCGGACGAGTACCCCGGGAACTCGGACCTGTACAAGACGTATGTCAACACGATGGCCGCGCACATCCGTTCCCTCGGCAAGCAGGTCCGGATCTGGGGCGGGTTCACCGAGATCTCCGGCAACGCCAACGGCTACGACCGCGACATGACGGTCAACAGCTGGAACAACGGCTACTACTCCGGCCCGGCGGCCATCGCCGACGGCTACGACGTCATCAACTCCAACGACGGCGTCCTCTACGTCGTGCCCTACGGCGGCTACCGCCCCAACGGCCTCGACGGCCCGTGGCTCTACTCCTCCTGGGAGCCCAACGTGTTCGGCAACCAGACGGTGCCGGCCCAACACGCCCGGCTGAAGGGCGCCATGCCGGCACTGTGGAACGACCAGGTACGCAAGGTGTACACCGAGCTGTACGTCCACGGCCTCATCAAGCCGACCTTCGCGACCCTCGCCCAGAAGGAGTGGTCCGGCACGAAGTCCGGCACCGACTACGCGGCGTTCACCAGCCGGGTCGCCGCGGTGGGCATGGGCCCCGGCGTCGCCTACATCAGGCCCGTCGTCAACCCCAACGACCTGGCGCTCAACCGCCCCACGACCGCGTCCTCCCAGGAGACCGCCGGCCTCGCCCCGGTCTTCGCCACCGACGGCGAACAAGGGACCCGCTGGGCGAGCACCTACAGCGACAACCAGTGGATCCAGGTCGACCTCGGCGCCACGAAGTCGGTCGGCGGCGTCGTCCTGGACTGGGAGGGCGCCTACGGCAAGGACTACGACATCCAGGTCTCCGCCGACGGCGCGAGCTGGACGACCGTCTCCCAACGCCGGGGCCGCACCACGGCGGGCGTGGACACCATCACCCTCACCCCGGTGAACGCCCGGCACGTCCGGATGCAGGGCCTCGCCCGGGGCACGACGTTCGGGTACTCGCTGTTCCGGTTCGAGGTGCTCGCGGCGGCGTCCACGGACCTCGCCCGCAGCGGCACGGCCACCTCGTCCTCCAACGAGACGGCGAACTTCACGGCCCCCAAGGCCAACGACGGCGACCCGGCGACCCGCTGGTCCAGCGCCTACACCAACGGCGAGTGGCTCCAGATCGACCTGGGTTCGGCGAAGACCGTCGGCCGGGCCGTCCTGACCTGGGAGGCCGCCTACGGCAAGGACTACGACATCCAGGTCTCCGCCAACGGCACCTCCTGGACGACGGTGGCGACCCGGCGCGGGGAGAACGGCGGCGTGGACGACGTCACCTTCACCCCGACCTCGACCCGCTACGTCCGGATGCAGGGCGTCACCCGGGGCACCACCTACGGGTACTCGCTCTACACGTTCGAACTCCGCAGCTCCTGAGCCGCCGGGAGCGGGCCGCCAGGACGGGCGGCCCGCTCCCGGGTCACGGGACCCGGACGAGGTCCCGCGACACTCAGGACACCGTCAGCGCGGTGTCGTCGAGGACGAAGTTGGTCACGAGGCTGGCGTCCTCGGTACCGGTGAACGTGATGGTGACGGTCTGCCCGGCGTAGGACGCCAGGTTGAAGGTCTTCTGCGCGTACCCGGTGGCCTTGTTCAGGTTGCTGTACGTGGCCAGGGTGGTGCTACCCACCTTCACGGTCAGCTTGTCGTACTGCACCGTGGTGGTGGTCTCGGTGGTGTCGATGTGCAGCCAGAACGACAGGGTGTAGGTGGAGCAGCCGGCCGGGACGGCCACCGACTGCGACGCCGTCGTCGTGTTGGTGCTGCCCTTGCCGCCGAGCAGCGCGAGCCTGGTGCCGCCGTGCGCCGGCTGCGCGGTGGTGCCCGCGCGGATCACGCCGGTCGACGCGGTCCACGGGGTGGCCGTGGCGTCCTCGAAGCCCGGGTTGCCGAGCTTCTGGCCCGCGCCGGTGCAGCCCGGGCCGCCGTTGATCGTGAGGGCGTAGGTCACCGAGTGGGTCGCGCCGGTGCCGGTCCCCGTCACCGTGATCGTGTACGTCCCCGGCGTCGCGGCCGTGGTCGTCGCGATCGTCAGGGTGGAGGAGTTGCCGGAGGTCACCGACGACGGGCTGAGGCTCGCCGTCACGCCGGCCGGGGCGCCGCTCGCGCCCAGGTTCACGGTCTGCGCGCTGCCGGACGTCGTGGACGTGCTGAGCGTCGCGGTGACCGACGAGCCCGGGTTGACCGATCCGGAGGTCGGGCTCAGGGACATCGCGAAGTCGTTGGTGGCGGAGCCGACGGTCAGCGCCCACACGGCGTAGGCGATGGAGTCCGCGTACCGGTCCAGGGACGTCGTGTTGACGTTCGAGGGGTACGAGTCGCACGACCGGTGGTAGCAGGGGTCGTACGCCGCGCCGGCCGTGCCGCCCCACTTGGTGACCTGCGCGGACGTCTTGGTGCGGCCCGCGCCCGTGGACATCAGCGACGCGGGGATGCCGGCGCCCCGGAACGAGCCGTCGTCGCTGCAGCACTCGGTCGACGTCTCGGTGGGCACGTTGATCGAGGCGAAGTACTCGCGCACCTTGACCGCGACAGCGTCGGTGCCGGTGGCGAAGTACCCGGCGTTGGTGGACGCGATCATGTCGAACGTGCCGTACGCCTTGATAGCGGTCTTCTGCGCCGACGACAGCGAGTTGACGTAGTGCTTCGAGCCGACCAGGCCCTGCTCCTCGCCGGTCCACCAGCCGAACCGGAGGTGGTTGGTCATGGTCGGGTTCGCGGCGGCCACGGCGAGGGCGACCTCCAGCAGGGCCGTGGAGCCCGAGCCGTCGTCGTTGATGCCCGGGCCGGCCGACACCCCGTCGAGGTGCCCGCCGAACATGTAGGTGTTGCTGGTGTTGCCGCCCGGCCAGTCGGCGATCACGTTCTGGGCGGAGCCGTTGCACGAGGTACAGGTCTGCATCGTGACGGTGTACCCGGCGGCCTCCAGCTTCTGCCGCACGTACGCCGCCGACTGGGTGTAGCCGCCGGTGCCGGTCGCCCGGTTCCCGTTGTTGTTGGTGGCGATGGTCTGGAGCTGCTGCAGGTGGGCCTTGACGTTGTTGATGTCGATGTTCGGGGCGGCCAGCGTCGTGCCGGCTGCCGACGCTGCTCCGGGGGCGGCGGTCGACGGCTGGGCTCCCAGCGCCACCGTCCCCGCGACCAGGGCCAGGACGAGCCCGGCCATGCCTGTGACACGTTTCATGAGGGGGACTCCTTGTGTCGGGGCCGTTACCACGGCTGGCCGTAGACAAACAGACCCAGAAGCCCAACACAAGACATAGGTACCCTTGAATTGTTATGGACATAACAGGGGTCACTCCCGGTCACCGGGGTCCGCGCGGCCGCCGGCCGGTCGGATAGCCTCGCACGATGTCCTCACCCATGATCAACGTCTGGCGCGCGCTCAACCCGGGTTCGCCGGCCGTCACGGCGCTCACCCTGAGTTCGCTCGTCGCGTCCATCGGGCGGGGCACTTTCATCACCATCAGCGTCGTGTTCTTCTCGAAGTCGGTCGGGCTGACCGCCGCCCAGGTCGGGGTGGGCATGACGATCGCGGCCGTGATCGGGCTGCTGTCCGGCGTGCCGGCGGGCTACCTCGCCGACCGGATCGGCCCCCGGACGGTGACCGTCGTGCTGGGCTGCGTGCAGGCGACCGTGCTCCTCGGGTACACGGTCGCGAAGGGTTTCGTGGGTTTCGTCGTCGTGGCCACCGTGGTGTCCCTCGTGGAGTCGGGGCTCGGGGCCAGTCGGGGCGCGCTGATCGCCGGGGCGGTGCCGCCCGAGGTGCGGGTCCGGACCCGGGCCTACCTGCGGTCCGTGACCAACGTCGGCTGGGTGGTCGGCGCGCTGCCGGCCGGTTGGGCGCTGGCCCACGACACCCGGAACGGCTACCTGGCCGTCATCTGGCTCAACGCGGCCCTGTTCGTCGGGTCCGCCCTGCTGAACCTGCGGGTGCCGGCCGTGCCGCCGCAGCCGAAGGCCGCCTCGGGCCCCCGGCTCGTCGCGCTGCGGGACAAGCCGTTCGTGACCCTCACCCTGCTCAACGCCGTGCTGTGCATCCACTACGGCATGCTGAACATCGCGGTGCCGCTCTGGATCATCGAGCGCACCTCCGCGCCCGCCTGGGTCGTCGCGGCGGCCACGGCCCTCAACGCCGTCGTGGTCGTCGTGTTCCAGGTCCGGGCCAGCCGGGGGACCGGCGACGCGACCGGCGGTGCCCGGGCCCAGCGCGCCTCCGGGTTCCTGCTGCTCGCCGCGTGCCTGCTGTACGCGCTCGCCGCCGGCCAACCGCCGTGGGTCGCGACCGTGGCCCTGATCGCGGGCGCGCTCGTGCACGTCCTCGGCGAGCTGCGGCAGGCGGCCGGCGGGTGGGGCATCTCCTTCTCCCTGGCGCCGGAACACGCGCAGGGGCAGTACCAGGGGCTGTACAACATGAGCTTCGCCTTCGCGAGCGTCGTGGCGCCGGCGATCCTGACGACCGTCGTGGTCGGGTGGGGGTGGCCGGGGTGGCTGCTGTTCGGGCTGGTGTTCGCCGGGGCCGGCGCGGCGGTGCCGGCGGCGGTGCGGTGGGCCCGGCGGAGCGCGCCGGAGCTGGTCGCGCACTGACCGCGCGGCCGCGCATCCGGGCTCGCCGGCCGGCACCCGTCAGGCTTCGGGCAGGTCCAGTTCGAAGCGGGCGCCGCGCGGGCTGTCGACGGCCGTGAGGGTGCCGCCGTGCTGCGCCGCCAGGTCCCGCGCGATGGCCAGCCCCAGCCCGGTCCCACCGGAGTCCCGGTCGCGGGCGGCGTCGAGGCGGGTGAACCGTTCGAAGATCCGTTCCCGGTCGGCGGGCGCGATGCCCGGCCCGTCGTCGGTGACCACCATGACCACCCGCCCCCCGGCGGAGCGGACCGCCACCCGCACCTCGGCGGTCGCGTGCCGGGACGCGTTGTCGAGCAGGTTGCGCAGCAGCCGGCCGAGCTGGGACTCGTCCCCGGTCACCACCGCCGGCCCGTCGGCGTGCGCGGTGAACCGGGGCCCGTCGGGGTGCAGGTAGCCGCGTTCGGCGGTCTGTTCGCGGGCCAGGTCGGCGAGGTTCACGGGCCGGCCGGTCGCGGGGTCCTGCGCGGCGGTCCGGTCGAGCCGGGCGAGGAGCAGCAGGTCGTCGGTGAGGGTGCCCAGGCGGCGCGCGTCGTGCAGGGTGGTGCCGAACACCGCCGGCCAGTCCACGCCGTCGGGGTGCGCGAGGGTGACCTCCAGGCCGGTGCGCAGGCTCGCCAGGGGGCTGCGGAGCTCGTGCGCGGCGTCGGCGACGAACCGGCGCTGCCGGGCCACGGCCTCCTCCAGGCGGTCGAGGGTCGCGTTGGTCGTGACGGCCAGCCGGGTGATCTCGTCCCCGGACGGCGGCACCGGCACCCGGCGGTCGAGTTCCTGGCCGGAGATCTCGGCGAGCCGGGCCCGGATCTCCTCGACCGGCCGCAGCGCCCGGCCGGTGACGAACCAGGCCATCAGAGCCACGAAGAACACCGCGAGGGGTACGACGCCCAGCAGCGCCCGGTCCAGCGCCGCCACCGCCGCCTCCGCCTCGTCGGGGAGCACCACCACGAAGGCCAGCACGCTGGTCTGGTCCACGAACGGCTCCTGGACGGTGCCGAACTGCTGGGCGAGCACGGTCAGCTGGGCCGCGGTGACCTTCCCGCTGGCGGCCACCGCGAAGTCCACGTTGCGACTGTCGAACCGGAGCGGGGGACCCTCGTCGTTCCACGCCTCGGCCCGCACCCCGTACATGCCGCTCCAGCCGCGACCGACCGACCCGACCGCGTAGTGCGGGAGGGGGACCCGCCCGGAGTACACGTATCCGGCGATATCCCCCGAGGTCGCCACGGGGGTGCCGTCGGTCAGGGTGATGAGCCACTCCGACCGGCCGACGTTCGTCACCGGATCCTGGCCGCCGTCCGGGAAGGCGCCGGCGATCAGGTTCTGCGCGGCCAGGCTCGCCTGCCCCTTCTCCGCGGCCATCCGGGTGTCGTAGATCTCCGAGCGCATCCACAGCGCGCCCAGCCCGAAGACGAGCGCGGCGGCCAGCGCGCTGGCGAGGGCGGCCCGGAGCCGGACCGACTCGATCCGGCGCGGCACGCCCCGGGCCTGCACGGCCAGCCAGTGCCGGCCGGGCGTGCTCTCCCAGACGGCGCGCGGCACGGCCGGCCAGCCGGAACCCCGGTGCCACCGGCCCCACCGGCCGGCCCGCCACCAGCCGCGGCCCCGCACGGGCCGTGACCGGCCGGGGCTCCGCGCGGGCCGGCCGTTCCGGCTACGCACGGGCTTCCACCAGCCGGTAGCCGGCGCCGCGCACCGTCTCGATGCTGCGTACCCCGAACGGGATGTCCATCTTGCGGCGCAGGGCCCGGACGTACACCTCGACGATGTTGACGTCCCCGTCGAACGCCTGGTCCCACACCTCGTCGATGATCTCGGTCTTGGTGACCACCTCGCCGGCGCGGCGGCCCAGGCACGCGAGCACCGCGAACTCCTTCGCCGTCAGCGCCACCTCGGTGCCGCCCCGCTGGCAGCGCCGCTCGGCCGGGTCGATCCGCAGGTCGCCGACGGTGAGCACGGTCGGGCGGGCCGCGCCGCCGCGCCGGATCAGGGCGCGGAGCCGGGCGACGAGCACGACGTAGGAGAACGGCTTGGACAGGTAGTCGTCGGCGCCGGTGTCGAGGGCCTCGGCCTCGTCGTACTCGCCGTCCTTGGCCGTGAGCATCAGCAGCGGGGTGTCCACCCCGTCGGCGCGCAGCGCGGCGCACACCTGGTAGCCGTTGAGCCGGGGGAGCATGATGTCGCAGATCACAGCCTGGTAGCCGTGCAGCCGGGCGAGGGACAGGCCGGTCTGCCCGTCGTGCGCGAGGTCCACGGCGAAACCCTCGGCCATCAGCCCGTGCCGCAGGGAGGCCGCCAGGGCCCGCTCGTCCTCGATCACCAGAATGCGCATCGACCCCATGGTCGCACAGCGTGACGGGCCGACCTGAAGATCACTTCAGCTGGCTTCAGGGTGCGTTCAGCCACACCGGGCGACCGTCGCCGCATGACTCGCCGCTGGGCACCGCACGCGCTCGCCGCGCTCCTGTTCGCCGCGTACGCGGCGCTGTCCGTGACCAACCATCTCCGGATGCGCACCACAGGCTACGACCTGGGCATCTTCGAGCAGGCCATCCGGGGGTACGCCGAGGGCCGGGCCCCCGTCTCCGAGCTCAAGGGCCCCGGCTTCCACCTGCTGGGCGACCACTTCCACCCGGTGCTGATGCTGCTGGCCCCCTTCTACAAGCTCTTCCCGACCCCGCTGACGATCCTCGTCGCCCAGGCGTTCCTGTTCGCGCTGTCCGCGGTGCCCGTGACCCGGCTCGCGGTCCGCACCCTGGGTCACCGGCGCGGACTGGCCCTGGGCACCGCCTACGGGCTGTCCTGGGGCGTGCAGCAGGCCGTGGACTTCGACTTCCACGAGATCGCCTTCGCCGTCCCGCTGCTCGCCTTCGCGATGGAGGCCCTCGCGGACGGCCGGTGGCGGCGCGCGGTCCTGTTCGCGGTGCCGCTGCTCCTGGTCAAGGAGGACCTGGGCCTGACCCTGGCCGCGATCGGCGGGTACCTGTTCCTCCGCCGGCAGCGCGCCCTCGGGGCCCTGGTGGCCGCGACCGGGCTCGCCGGGACCGCCCTCACCGCGCTGGTCGTGATCCCCGCGTTCAACCCGGCCGGCACCTACGCCTACGGGGCGGACGGGAACCACCTGGCCGGCCTGGACGCCAAGGCCTGGATGCTGTTCGCGCTGCTCGCCCCGACGCTGTTCCTCGCCGTACGCTCCCCGCTGGTCCTGGTCGCGGTACCCACCGTGGCCCTGCGGCTGTGGTCGACCACCCCGAACCACTGGAGCACCGACTTCCACTACGACGCCGTCCTGATGCCGATCCTGTTCGTCGCGCTCGTCGACGTCCTGGGCCGGCTGCGCCCGGTCTGGACCGGCCGGCTGGCGGTGGGAGTTCTCGGCGTCGCGCTCGCCTTCGCCGTGCACCAACCCCTGGCCGGCCTGCTCACCCCCGCCGCCTGGCGGGTCACGCCCGAGGTGGCCGCCGTGCGCGCTGCCCTGGACCGGATCCCGGACGGGGCCGTGGTGGCCGCCGACAACCGGCTCGTACCGCAGTTGACGGCCCGCTGCCAGGTGTTCCAGTACCCGCAGGTGCCCGACGGCGTCCGCCCGGACTGGATCGTGACCGTCGACAGGCCGATCGGTTCCGGGGCGCCGCCCGCCGGTCCGGACGCGGGCTACGAGGTCGTGGACCGGGCCGGCGGCCTGACCGTGCTGCGACGGACGCCGATCGACGGCTCGGCGCACCCCCCGACCGTCCATGATGAACGCTCTGCGACAACAATCACACGAGGGGTGACATTCAGGCCGGTCGGCTCGTAGCTTGCTGGGGTGTGGAACGTACGGAGTGTCCACTTCGCCCTAGGGAGAAACGTGCGGAACAGGTTCTTACGGACGATGATGGCGGCGGTGCTCGGCGTCGGGGTGACGGTCGGGCTCGCGGCGACGGGCGGGCTCGGGGCCAGTCCGGCGGGAGCGGCCCCTGGGGCGGTGACCGTCGGGGAGAGCCTCGCCTCCTCACCCCGCCCCGGCCCGGGCGCCGAGTCCACCGACGCCGTGGCCCCCGAGGCCGCCCCGCTCCCGGCCGGCGTGAAGACCCGGACCTGGACCGTCGCCCGGTACGCCGCCGCCTGGCGCAGGGCCAACGGCCGCGAGATGACCGACCGGGAGCGCGACGCCCTCGCCCGGGGCTGCATCGGCGTCACCACGGTGAACATCGAACGCGGCAACATCAACCCGCCGCTGGGCCTGTCGTTCGGCACGTTCGACAAGGCGCGCGACGTGCAGACGGCACTCAACGCCGTCCTCGCCGGGGCTTCCGGCCGGACCGACTACGCGGACCGGGTGAGCGGGGATCCGCTGCTGTCGACGCTGGACAACGTGACCGGCTCCCTGCCGGGCGGCGACCCGGCACAGTGGACGGCGGTGGTCTTCTCCAAGCGGTTCCACTCCGGCCAGGACTCCGGCTGGACCGCCGAGGAGACGGAGCGCGCCTTCCGTCCCGACGCGCGGGGCCAGGTCGACATGACCGACTACCGGTACCGCGCGAAGCCCGGCTACGTCAACTTCGACTACGGCTGGTACGACCCGGCGACCGGCGACTGGTGGCACGCGAACCACGCGGAGCCCGACATGGAGATCTACCAGAGCACCCTGAGGTACTACTCCCGGCCGCTCCTCGACTTCGACCGGCAGGTGTACTCGGTGACGTTCGCGAAGAAGGCGACGCCGGCATGGTATTCCTCGACGAACTAGTCGGCCTGACCGTGACCCTGCGCGGCACGGCGGCGGACGCCCACCGGGGTGCGGTCGTGCACGGCGACGCCGACTGGGTGGTCTACGTGGAGGGCCTCGCCGACTGGGGCGGCACGGTCGGCCTGTCGGTGGAGGTGACCGGCCTGTTGATCGAGACGCCGCTCGCCCCGGAACCGGCGGTGCGCGACGGGGCGGTCAGCCACGGCGCGTCGGGTACCCGGCACGTGCTGCGCGGGGCCACCTGGCGCCTGGCGTGAACCGGCCCCCGGTCTGAGCCAGCCTCGCCCGGGTCGACACCGCGACCCGGGCGGGGCTGTTCCCGGTGTGGGGAACCGGACAATGAACCGCCGGGCTGTTGTTAAGAGACCAACAGTTCGTTATCGTGGTACCCATGTCGGAAGCCCTGTCGTCAGCTCCCCCCGCCGCGCCCGCCCGCGCCCCCGGCCGGTCCGCGCCCCGCTGGCTGTGGCTCGTGCCGGTGTTCGGCGTCCTGTGGCTGCTGTTCGTCCTGCCGTGGTGGACCCTGGTCGTCTCCGGCGCCGACTGGCCGACCCCCGTGGTCGTCGCCGGCACCGTGGCGTTCGCCGCCGCGCTGGTGGCGCTGCCCGTGACGATGGTCCTCGGCCACGGCCCGCGCCGCCTCGACGCCGCCGCCCGGATCGGCGACACCCTGATCGGCGTCGTCTGGGTGCTGTTCACCTGGTCGATCCTGAGCCTCGTCCTGCGGTTCGCCCTGTTCCTGGCGGGGGTCGACAACCCCGACCGGTCCCGGATCACGGCGGTAGGCACGGCCGCCGTCGTGCTCGTCCTCCTCCTCTGGGGGTACCGGGAGGCGATGCGCGTCCCCCGGATCCGCCGCGTCGACGTCACCCTGCCCAGGCTCGGCCGGGGGCTGGACGGCACGACGGTCGCGATCCTCGCCGACACCCACTACGGTCCGATCGACCGGGCCCGGTGGTCCGCCGGGGTCACCGACGCCGTCAACGCGCTCAGCCCCGACATCGTGGTGCACGCCGGGGACATCGCCGACGGCACCGTGGCCCGCCGCCTCGCCCAGGCCGCGCCCCTCGGCGAGATCCGCGCGACCCTGGCCCGGGTGTACGTGACGGGCAACCACGAGTACTCCGACGAGGCCCAGGGCTGGCTCGACCACATGGCGCACCTCGGCTGGGACGCCCTGCACAACCGGCACGTCGTGGTCGAACGCGGCGGCGACCGGCTCGTCCTGGCCGGCGTGGACGACGCGACCGCCCGGTCCTCCGGGCTCGCCGGCCACGGCGCGAACGTGGCCGCCGCGGTGGCCGGAGCCGACCCGGACCTGCCGGTGCTGCTCGTCGCCCACCAGCCCAAGCAGATCCCGGCGGCCGTCGAGGCGGGCGTGGACCTCCAGGTCTCCGGGCACACCCACGGCGGGCAGATCTGGCCGTTCAACCTGCTGGTCCGGGTGGACCAGCCGAGCGTGCGGGGGCTGAGCCGGCACTCGGAGCGCACCCAGCTCTACACCAGCGGGGGAGCCGGGTTCTGGGGGCCGCCGCTGCGGATCTTCGCCCCGAGTGAGATCACCCTGCTGACCCTCCGCGCCGCCTGACCGGGCCTGGGGCGCAGCCTGGGCTGTCAGCCCCCGGCCGACACAGGTCGAGATCCGGTGATCGCGCCGGCTCCCGTCAGGGGGTCGGCGCGCCCGCCGTGGCCCGGGCCGACAGCCCCACGAGCTGGTTCACCAGGCCCTCGGTCAGCCCGCGCGCGAACAGTTCCCGGGCCGGTGGCAGTCCCAGTTCCGCCATCACGGCCGACACGGCCTCGGTCGGCACCGCGTACGGCCACAGCCCGGCCACCAGCACGAACACGGCCTGCGCGAAGTGCTCGGCCGCCGGGGCGTCCAGGTGCGGCACCCGGTCCCGGACCAGCCCCGCCAACCGGGCGGTGCGCTCGTGGGCGCGCAGCTTGAACGTCCGCGCGACGTCCACCGAGATGTTCTTCTCCAGCACGCCGGCCGTCACGCTGGCCAGTTCGCAGAGCAGCGGCTGCGCGGCGAGCGACCCGGCGACGACCGTGGCCACCCAGGTCTCCCGCGCGAACGGGCCGTCGGACCCCGGCGGCTCCGCCAGGGCGGCCTCGACCTCGTCCAGCCAGGCCGTCCAGTTCTCGTCCATCACCTCGAGGAAGATGGCCTCGCGGCTGTCGAAGTACCGCAGGACGTTCGACTTGGCCAGACCGACGCCGTCACTGAGTTCCCGCAGGCTGATGTCGGCGACCCGGCGGACCCGCAGCATCGCCCGCGCCGTGTCGAGGATGGCGCACCGGCGCGCCTCGACCTGCTCGGGGCGGCGGGCCCGCTGGAAACCGGGCGGCGGGGAGACCATGCCCGGAGAATATCAGACCGCCGGGCTGTTCCGCCGCCTCGCGGACCTCCCGACCGACCCCCTGCCAGGGGCCGGTCGCCCGTCGCCGCCCGGCCGGGCCGCCGCGCCCGGTCGGCGCTACGTCTGGCCGAGTTGCCGCTGCGCCTCCTCGAACGCGCCCGGCTCGACGGCCATCCCGTGGCTGAACGGGTACTCCACCTGGTAGAGCACGAAGAGCATCAGGGCGACCATCCCGCCGAGTACCGCCATCATCAGCCCGTTGGGGAAGGTGCGCTCCATGCCGAACATCCAGAGGAAGCCGACCGTGACCAGGCCGCCGAGGATCAGGATCGGCCACAGCGGCTCGGGCATGCCCTCGTCGGCGGCGGCGACCCGGGTCCGGCGGGCGTCGGCGGCGTCGTTGACCCGGCCGAGCAGCTGCTGGAAGTAGGTCTGCTGCCGTTCGCCGACGGGCTCGACCTTCTCGACCCGGACCCGGAGCGCCTCGAACGTCGCGGCCGTCCGCGGGTCGGCGGCCCGCCCGTCGCGCAGGCTGTCCCACTCCCGGTTGACGACCTCGTGGGTGTACCGGGTGATCAGCGCCTGGATGTCGGTGCGGTCGGGCTCGGCCAGCTGCCCCGCGGACCGGTACGCCTCCACCATGTCGGCCGCCTCCCGGTCGGTGCTCGCGCCGGCGTCGGTGTGCGGCTCCCACACGGCGATGGCGGCGATGGCGATCAGGATCGCGTAGACCATCCCGATGGTCGCGTACAGCGCGCCGGCCCCGTTGGAGTCCGCGACCACCCACCGGGCGGGCACGTACCTCGACACGAGCAGGAACCCGAGTACCGACAGCACGGCGGCGGCGGCCATGACCCCCGTACCGGTGAGCAGCATGGACATGGACGGTCTCCTACCTGAGACGGACGGCGCCGCGCACGGCGACGATGACGGCGGGCACGAGCATCGCGACGACGACGAACCAGGTCAGGGGCATCCTGGGCGGGGGTGGCGGGGGCGGCTGGTACCCGCTGGCCACGAACGGGCTCGGCGACGGCTTCGGAGCCGGCGGCGTGGTCGCAGGGGGAGTCGCGGCCGGCGGGATCGTCTCCGTCGGCTCGGGCGTCGGCGGACTCGTCCGCGGCACCGGGGGGACGGGCGCGGGCGACGGCGGCGGGGTCGGGCTCGGCGTCGGGCTCGGCGTGGGCACCGGGGCCACGTGCGGGCAACCGGCGGCGTCGGCGTGCTGGGTGCCCGGACCGTCCCCGGTGGACGTGACCCGGCCGTCGGAGCGGCGGACGTGGTACAGCCGGCCGGTCGTGTTGTTCAGCGCGTGCAGGAGGCCGTCGGGGGTGATCACCACGGCCCCGTAGCTGCCGGACCCGGGGAGCGTGGGGGTGGCGGCCAGCCAGGTGACCGCGCCGGTGGCGGGGTTGATCCGGGTGACCCGGCCGGGGCCGTGGTCGGTGTCGACGCCGTACAGGGCGCCGTCGGCCGGGTCCACGTCGAAGTCGCCCAGTTCCACGTCGCGCGACAGGTGCACCTTGGACCGCACCTTCAGGTACGTCGGGCCGGTGGGCTCGATGTCCACGGCGTACAGCTCGTCGTCCGAGCGCAGGTACCAGGTCCGGCCGGTGACCGCGCCCGCGAACGCGCCCCGCAGGCCGGCCGGCGCGGGCCCCCGGTCGGTGACCGCCCCGCCCTGGCCGACGGTGACGAGGCGCGAGCCGTGGTGGTAGTCGCCGATCCCGTAGAACAGGCCCTGGCCCGCCGCGTACCCGAGGCCGTTGACCCGGACCGGCAGCTGGGCGACGGTGACCCGCGCGCCGGCGCTCTCGTCGTACCGGAACAGGGTCGAGCCCTTGACCAGGTAGAAGCCGTTGCGGCACCCGGTCGCCGGGTCGGCCCCGCCCGCCGGGGAGGCCAGCGCCAGGGCGGTGCAGCCGGCCAGGAGCGCGACGGCCACGGCGGCGGACCGGGCTGCGCGGCGTGCCCCGAGGGGCCCGGGTGCGGGCATGGCGGGATCCTCTCGGTGCTGCTGGGTGGATGACCTGCCACAACGTACGTCCGATGCTAAATACACCCAAGATCGACAGGAAGAGTTACGGAGGGGATTACTTCCGACACTTTCTGATGTATTTCAGGGCGCCAAATGGGTACGGGTGCCCGGACCCGGATATCGGTTTCCGTTCGCGGCCCGCTCTGGCCATGCTGGAGGGTCACACGGCGCACACGGGGGAACGATGGAACGCGGATTCGTCGAGAAGGAACACCTGACCGGCCTCGTCCGGGCGGCCCTCGGGCCCGACCGCCGCCTCCGCGCGGTGGACCGGCTCCGGGGCGGCAGCAAGAAGGGCGTGTACCGCCTGACCCTCGACGACGCCTCCACGGTGGTGCTCTACGTCTGGGCCCCGGCCGAGAACTACTGGCCGGCCGGCGTCGAGGACCCCGCCGACCCGTTCGCCGAGGCCTCCGGCGCGGAACTGTTCGGGGCGGCGCACGCCCGGCTGGCGGAGGTGGGCGTCCGCACCCCCCGGCTGCACCTCCTCGACCGGAGCCACGGGCACTACCCGGCCGACGTCGCCCTGGTCGAGGACGTGCGCGGCGAGACCCTGGAGGCGCTCCTGGACCGCGACCCGGCCGCCGCCGAGCCCACGATGGTGGGACTGGCCGCCGCGCTCGGCCGGATGCGCGGGCGGCGGGAGACCCGGCTCGGCAAGGTCGCGCTGGTCGACGCCGGCACCGCGCCCCAGGACCGGAGCTGCGCGCGGGTCGTCCTGGACCGGGCCCTGCGCCACCTCGACGAGGCCGCCGCCCGGGTCGAGGTGATCGCCGCCGCCCGGGACCGGATCGAGGGGGAACTCCGGGACCGGGCCGCCGCCGTGCGCCCCCGCGCGGCCCACGGGCTCGTGCACGGCGAACTGGGTCCCGACCACATCCTGGTCGCCGACGACGGCGAGCCGGTGCTGATCGACATCGAGGGCGTGATGTGGTTCGACGTCGAGTGGGAGCACGTCTTCCTCCGGCTCCGGTTCGGCGCGCACCACCGGTGGCTCGAGGCGCCCGACCTCGACCCGGACCGGCTGCGGCTCTACGACCTCGCCCTGGAGTTGTCCCTGGTCGCCGGCCCGCTCCGGCTGCTCGACGGCGACTTCCCGGACCGGGAGTTCATGCTGCACGTCGCAGGGCACGCGACCCGGCGGTTGCTGGCGGGGGTGTCGGCGCCGTAGCGGGCGCCCGGCCCGTCGGGGCCGGGCGCCGCGACGACCGGTCAGTGGTTGTACTTGAACCAGGGCTGGGTCCAGCCGAGGTACGGCTTGCCCCACTTGCTCTTGATCTCGGCGATCGTGGTCTCGGTCAGGGTGCCGTTGCCGTGGATGTCGTTGGAGATGAACTTGCCGCCGCCGATCGAGATCATCACGTGTCCCGCGCCGCCGGAGAAGAAGGCCAGCCCGCCGGCGGGCACGGTGGTGTCACCCGCGTGCCTGTACGCCGCCGGGACCTGGGTCCAGTGCACGTAGGCGGTGGTCGACCCGCTCGCGGGGAACCCGTAGGCCAGCCCCATGATGTGGTCGCACCGGTTGTGGTAGTCCGCGACGTACGAGGTCGTCTTGTGGTTGATCGCCCAGGTCACGGCCTGCGAGCAGCTCCGTGGGTCACCCAGCCCCGCGGTGGAGCACGCCGGACCCGAGCCGCACAGCGGTGCGACGAGGTCGTCCGAGCCGGTGTACACGTAGGTGTCCGTGATGTAGCCGGTGGAGATCTTGTCCCAGATGTTGCTCGTGCCGTACTTGCCGGTGACCGTGTCGCCGTAGGTCTGGCAGATGATGGTGACCGACGCGCCGCTGGCCACCGAGCCGACGGCGGTCGAGGAGACGTGCGGGCCGGAGCGGACGGTGACCGACGCGCCGCTGTCGGTGTGCACGGTGCCGCTGGCCGCGAAGGCGGTGCCGGCCGCCAGCGTGACCACGGCCGTGAACACCGCGCCGACCACACCGAGACGCGCCACACCGCGGCGCAGTGAACCCTTACCAGACATGTGCTCTCCCATTGGGTCAATGCATCGACGAGCTGGAATGATTGGACGGGCGGTGGGGGTACCGGTGTCAACGGGAACCTGGCCGGAGGTCGTACATCTGACAACAACACCGACGCCGGGTGCAATCGGGCGCTGACGGACCGCCCCACGCCCGCGCTTCGTTAGCTAAGCTAACGATGTGCCCCCGACCTACCGCGTCCCCACCGCGGCCATCGACCCGGACGTCACCAAGCCGTGGCTGCGCCGCGCCCTGCCCCTGGTCCGCGCGCACCGGATCCTGCTGTTCGGCTCGCTGGGCCTGTCGTTCGTCGGGCTGCTGCTCCAGGTCCAGATCCCCAACGCCCTGCGGATCGGGATCGACCGGGCGGTCACCGCGCGCACGGCGAGCCTGTGGACGTTCGTGTGGTGGATCGCGGCGCTCGCGGTGGCGACCGGGATCGTGAACTACCTGGCCCGGCGGTACCTGCTGCGGACGGCCTACGAGATCGAGTACGACCTGCGCAACATCATCTTCACCCACCTCGCCCGGATGCCGTTCGGCTTCTACGACCGGGTGCAGTCCGGGGAGCTGATGTCGCGGTCCAGCTCCGACATCCGGGCCGTCCAGATGTACCTCGCGTTCGGGCCCTCGATCCTGGTGCAGTGCTCGATCGCCGTCCTCGCGTTCGGGCTGATGGTGTCGATCAATCCGCTGCTCGCCGTGGTCGCGATGTCCACGATGCCGGTGATCGGGTTCCTCGGGGTGTCGATGCGCAAGGCCATCTTCCCGGTGTCCTGGCTGATCCAGTCGCGGCTGGCGGGCGTGGCCACCGTGGTGGACGAGAACATCAACGGGGTACGCGTGGTCAAGGCGTTCGCCGCCGAGGGTCGCCAGCTGCGGACCCTGGCGGAGGCCGCCGACCGGGTCCGCTGGGCGTACGTGGCCGACGCCCGGATCCGCAGCCGCTGGTCCCCGGTCCTGGAGAACCTGCCCCGGCTGAGCCTCGCCCTGGTGCTGCTGTGCGGCGGCTGGATGGCGATCGACGGGCACGCGACGGTCGGCGAGATCGTGGCCTTCAACTCCTACGTGCTGATGCTCCAGCCGCCGTTCCGGATGCTCGGCATGATGATCATGATGGGGCAGCGGGCCGCCGCGTCCGCCCACCGGATCTACGAGATCCTGGACACCCCCTCCGAGGTGGTGGACCCGCCCGAGCCGCTCGACCCGGTGCTCACCGGCGAGGTGCGGTTCGCGGACGTCGTGTTCCGGTACCCGAACGGCACCCTCGCCCTCGACGGCCTGGACCTGGCGATCCGCCCCGGTGAGACGGTCGCGCTGGTCGGGCGGACCGGTTCCGGCAAGTCCACGGTGGCCCGGCTGCTGGCCCGGTTCTACGACCCGGAGTCCGGGACGGTCCGGGTCGACGGCCACGACGTGCGCGACCTGCGGCTGTCCACCCTGCGCGACCAGGTCGGCATCGTGCCCGACGAGGCGTTCCTGTTCTCCGTCCCGATCCGGGACAACATCGCCTACGGCCGGCCCGACGCGCCGCTGGCGGACGTGATCGCTGCGGCCGTCGCGGCCGGGGCCGACGAGTTCGTCGACGACCTTCCCGACGGGTACGACACGGTCGTCGGCGAGCGCGGCTACACCCTGTCCGGGGGCCAGCGGCAGCGGATCGCCATCGCCCGCGCGCTCCTGGTCAACCCGCCCGTCCTCGTGCTCGACGACGCGACCAGCGCCATCGACGTGGTGGTGGAGCAGCGGATCCACGGGGCGCTCCGCGAGCTGATGCGCGGCCGGACCACCCTGATCGTCGCCCACCGGCTGTCTACGATCAGCCTCGCCGAACGGGTGGTGCTGATCGACGCGGGCCGGGTGGTCGCCGAGGGCACGCACGCGCACCTGCTGGCCACGGAACCCCGGTACGTGGAGGTCCTCGCCGAGGGGCTGCACGAGGTCCCCGACGACGCGCCCGAGGAGGTCCGGGCGTGACCCGGATCCGACGCCCCGCACGAGGAGAGGCCCACCCGTGAGCATGTTCGGCGGCGGTTTCGGTGGTCCGGGGGCCGGCCCGGGCAACGCGGCCGGCGGCGGCCTCGGCGGGATCGGGGTCGGCCGGGGCGGCGGCGCGCAGGCGGCCAACCCGGGCGGCGGGCTGCCCTTCGCCGGCATCCCCGCGGAGCTGCTCGCCGGGGTCGCCACCCTGGAGGCGGGCGAACCGGAGCACGGCGACCCGGGCGTGACGTTCACCCACCGGCAGCCGGCGACCCGGCGGCTGACCATGGCGTCGGTGATCACCGGGCACCGGGGGCTGTTCGTGGCCGCGTGCCTGCTCGTACTCGTCGAGTCGTTGTTGTTGCAGGCCGGCCCGTATCTCGTCCAGGTCGGTATCGACCACGGCATCGTCGCGCACCGGCTGCCGGTGCTGTTCCTCGCGACCGGCGCGTTCGTCGCCGCCGTGCTCGGCACCGGGCTGGCCTCCGCCGCCCGGATGCGGGCCAGCGGCCGGCTCGCCGCGTCCGCGATGCGCGACCTGCGGGTCCGGGTCTTCGGCCACCTGCAACGGCTGTCGCTGGGCTACTACACCGACGAGCGCGGCGGCGTGATCATGACCCGGATGACCTCCGACGTCGAGTCGCTCCAGCAGCTGCTCCAGGAGGGCCTGGCCCAGTTCGTGATCCAGGCGCTGACCATGGTCGTGGTGACGGTCGTGCTGTTCGCGTACAACGTGCCGCTCGCCCTGATCACCCTGCTGCTCGTCGTGCCGACCCTGGGCGCGTTGTCCTGGTGGTTCCGGGGCGCGTCCGACCGGGGCTACCGCCGGCAGCGCGACGCCATCGCGGCCATGTTCACCGACCTGTCCGAGAGCCTCTACGGCGTGCGGGTCGCCACCGCGCACAACCGCCAGGACCGCAACATCGCCCAGCACCGCGAGGTCGTCGGCCGGTACCGCGACGCCAACGACCACACCGGCTTCACCAACGCCGTGTACGGCCCCGGCGCGTCCGCGATCGGCATGCTCGGCCTGGCCGCGCTGCTCCTGATCGGCGGCCGGATGGTGCTGCGCGGCGAGCTGAGCATCGGGGAACTGACGGCGTTCGTGCTGTACCTGGGCGCGTTCTTCCAACCCATGCAGCAGCTCGTGCAGTTCTACACGAACTACCAGCAGGGCCGCGCGGCCGTCGCGAAGCTCGCGGATCTGCTGGCCACCCCGCCGACCGTGCACGAGGCGGCCGACGCGACGGACCTGCCGGCCATCTCGGGCGCGATCACGTTCGAGAACGTCTCCTTCGGGTACGACCCGGCGCGCCCCGTACTCGGAGACGTCGATCTGCGGATCGAGGCGGGGGAGACGATCGCCTGCGTGGGGCCGACCGGGGCCGGCAAGTCCACGCTCGCGAAACTCGTCACCCGATTCTACGACCCCGATGCCGGCCGGGTGCTCATCGACGGCCACGACCTGGCCGGGGTCACGATCGCCTCGCTGCGCCGCCAGATCGGGGTCGTCCCGCAGGAGCCGTTCCTGTTCGCCGGCACGATCCGGGACAACGTGGCCTTCGCCCGGCCCGGGGCCACCGACGCCGAGGTGTGGGCCGCGATCGACGCCGTGGGCCTGCGCGACCTGGTCGAACGCACCCCGGCCGGCCTGGACACCGCCCTGCACGAGCGCGGCCAGTCCGTCTCGGCGGGGGAGCGCCAGCTGCTCGCCCTGGCCCGGACGTTCCTGGCCCAGCCCCGGGTGGTGGTCCTCGACGAGGCGACGTCCAACCTGGATCTGCACTCGGAGCTGCGGGTCGAGGCGGCGCTCGACGTGCTGCTCGACGGCCGGACCGCCCTGCTGATCGCGCACCGGCTGTCCACGGCGATGCGGGCCGACCGGATCCTGGTGGTGGACGACGGCGGGATCGTGGAGTCGGGTTCGCACGCGGAGCTGCTCGCGGCCGGCGGCCGGTACGCGGCGATGCACGCCACCTGGACCAGCCACACGGACTGAGCCCCGCCGCCCGTCCCGGGTTGCGGGTCACTCTGCGTGACAGGCGCGGAAAGTCCCCCGTATCACTCTTCGCACTCCACCTGCGGAAATATCCCGACAGGTGTGACGGTTCGCGACTGTTAACTCAACTCACAGTTGCATTACCCGTGATCAATGCTCCATGATGTTTGTCACACGTCAGTATCGAGCACTAACGCGCACGGGGCCGACCCCTCAGGAGCCTGTCATGCCACAGCGAACCCGTCTCACACCGCCCGGCGGCTATTCCGGCCTCCGCCAGCAACTCCGGGCGCTCTGACGATGGACAGGCGGAACTTCCTCCGTTCGGCGGCCCTCACCGCCGGCGCGGGCACGGCGTTCGCCCTGCTGCCCGAGAGCGTGCGGCGCGCGATGGCGATGGCCGCCCCGACCGGTGGCCTGGAGGTCATCGAGCACGTGGTGATCCTGATGCAGGAGAACCGTTCCTTCGACCACTACTACGGGTCGCTGCGCGGGGTCCGGGGTTTCAACGACCCGACCGCGCTGACCCTGTCGACGGGGAAGTCGGTGTTCCACCAGCCCGACGGCGCGGGATACGTGCTGCCGTACCCGGTGAGCGACCAGTTCATGCAGGGCACCGCGCACGGCTGGGCCGACGGGCACAACGCGTGGAACAAGGGCCGCAACGACCAGTGGGTCCCGAACAAGGGCAAGCGCACCATGACCACGCACCTGCGGTCGGCGCTGCCCTTCTACTACGAGCTGGCCGACGCGTTCACGATCTGCGACGCCTACCACTGTTCGGAGAACGGCCCCACCAACCCGAACCGGTACTACCTGTGGTCCGGCAAGCTCGGCTTCGAGCCCGGCAGCACCACGGAACGGGCGACCGGCAACGGCGCCTGGCGCAACCCGTCGCACACCGGCTACACCTGGACCACCTACGCCGAGCGGCTGCAGGCGGCGGGGAAGTCCTGGCGGGTGTACCAGGAGTGGGACAACTACGGGGACAACGCCCTCGACTACTTCAAGACCTTCCTCGACGTCGGCCGCAAGGCGCTGCTGAAGACGAAGGACTCGGCCGGCAAGGCGTACACCAAACTGGAGTTCTTCTACGACCAGGGCGTGCTCCCCGCCGCCAAGGCCGGCAACACCGCCGCCGTCAACGCGCTCCTGGCGCAGCTGGCCGAGGGCGTCGCGACCCTCACCGCCGCCGAGCGCAGCCTCTACGACCGGGCCCTGCACCGGGTGGCCGCCGACCAGACCGTGAACGCGTTCGGCGCCGACGTCGCCAACAACACGCTGCCGGCGGTGTCCTGGATCGTCGCGCCGGAGCGCAAGACCGAACACCCCGACTGGGGCCCCAACGACGGCGCGGAGTTCACCAAGCAGCTCCTGGACAAGCTGGCGTCGAACCCGACGGTGTGGAACAAGACCGTCGTGTTCATCACCTACGACGAGAACGACGGCTTCTTCGACCACATCCCGTCGCCGGCCCCGCCGGTCAACGGCAACGAGGGCCAGTCCTCGGCCGGCGTCGCCGACGAGATCGTGGGCTCCGAGCCGATCGGCCTCGGCACCCGGGTCCCGATGATCGTCGTGTCGCCGTGGACCCGGGGCGGCAATGTGTCCTCCCAGGTCTTCGACCACACCTCCGTGCTCCAGTTCCTGGAGAAGTGGACCGCCGTCGCCGAGCCGAACATCTCCCCGTGGCGGCGCGCGGTCTGCGGCGACCTGACCTCGGCGCTGGATCTGAGCACGGCCGTCGTCGGGTACCCGGCGCTGCCGACCCCGGTGCGGACCAGCGGCCCGATGTCCACGAACCCGCAGCCCCCGGCGGTGCAGGCCCTGCCCGTGCAGGAGACCGGGGTGCGCACCGCCCGGCCGTTGCCGTACACGCTGACGGTGTCCGGGCGGGTCGCGGCGGGCGGGTTCACGCTCGACTTCACCAACGCGGGCGCGGCCGGCGCGCACTTCTTCGTCTACGCCAACGCGTACCGCACCGACGGCCCGTGGCGGTACACGGTGGAGGCCGGCAAGAGCCTGTCGGACACCTGGGTCGCGGGCACGCCGACGGGCGCGTACGACCTCAGCGTGGTCGGGGCCAACGGGTTCGTCCGCCGGTTCGCCGGCAACCGGGTCACGGCCACCACCAGCGGGAACGCCAACCCCGAGGTGACTCTGCGCTACTCGCCCGCCGAGAACGTGGTCTACCTGAAGATGACCAACTCCGGCACCAAGGCGTGCGTGTTCACGGTCCGGGGCAACAACCGGCCGGGCGGCCCGTGGACCTACACGGTGGCGGCCGGCGCGTCGACCGAGGACTACTTCAGCACCGCCAACGGCAACAAGGGCTGGTACGACCTGACCGTCACCGCCGACACCACCGACGGGTTCGTCCGCCGGTTCGCCGGGCACATGGAGAACGGCGCGGCCAGCAGCAGCGACCCGGTCATGGGCTCCGGCCGGCTGGCCAGCACGGTGAAGTACTTCGACAGCCAGGAGACCGTGGGGGAGACCGCCCCGGCCACCCGGGCCGTGGACGGCAACCCGGCCACCTTCTGGCACACGAAGTGGTCGGGCGGCAACGCCCCGCTGCCGCACGAGATCCAGCTCGACCTGGGCTCGGCGCGCACCGTCACCGGGGTGACCTACCTGCCCCGCCAGGACGGCGGCGCCAACGGCCGGATCGGCCAGTACGAGCTCCAGCTCAGCACCGACGGGAGCACCTGGAGCACGGCCGCCACGGGCACGTTCGCCGACGACGCCGCCGCCAAGACGGTCCGGTGCTGGCCGACCAGTGCCCGGTACGTCCGGCTGCGGGCCCTCACCGAGGCCGGCGGCCGCGGCCCCTGGACCTCCGCCGCGGAGATCACCCCCCTCGGCTGGTGAACCACCCGGCAGGGCCGAGCGCGTCACCGGCGACCGCTCGGCCCCGCCGACCACGAACGACGAACGCAAGGACGTGTGGTGTACGGAACCCCTACCGGTGTCCCCAGTGTGCTGGTCCTCATCGACGCCGAGCTGTCGCGCCTGCCGGACGCGTTGCGCTCGATCGCCAAGACCATCCTGAACGACCCGCACGCCACGGCGACGATGTCCATGAACGCCCTGGCCCTGCGCAGCCACACCACCCCGGAGACCGTCGCCCGGTTCTGCCGGGCCCTCGGACTGGCCGGCTTCCAGGACCTGCGGCTGCGCCTGGCCCGCGAGACCAGCGCGGCCGTCGCGCACGGCTGGCACGCCGACCTCGGCTTCGACATCGGCCCCGACGACAGCCTCGCGCACGCCGTCGCCGTCGTCGCCCGGGCCGACGTGCTGTCGTTGCAGGACACCGCCGACCAGCTCGACCTCACCGCCCTCGACGCCGCCGCCCGCGCCCTGGCCGGCGCCGGCCGGATCGACGTGTACGCGCTCGGCGGCAGCGCGTACGCCGCGCACGAGATGGCGGCCCGGATGCACCGGATCGGCCGCCCCATCTGGGCGCGCACCGAGACCCACGACGCCGAGACCAGCGCGGCCCTCCTCGGTACGGGCGACGCGGCCATCGCCCTGTCGCACTCCGGCACCACGGGGGAGACGATCGCCGCGCTGTGCCTGGCGAGCAGCTCCGGGGCGACGACCGTCGCGGTCACCGACGACCGGCACTCGCCCCTGGCCGGGTACGCGGACCACATCCTCACCACGGCCGTGTACGGCACCACCTACCGGCACGGCGGACCGGCCGCCCGGCACGCCCAGCTCCTGATCCTCGACTGCCTGTACGTCCGGGTGGCGCAGCTGACCCACGAGCGGGCGAGCGCCTGCCTGGAGCGGACCCGGCACATCCCGGAGCACCACCGGGCCACGTGAGGGTCACCCGGCCCCGGGCGACCCGGGGCCGGGACCCCATGCAATGGGAAACGTTGTCAACTGTTGGCCGGCCGAAGATCACCTCCGCGTCACCTCCCCCTCCTACCGTGCGGAACACCACCCACGACCAGGGGAGACACATGCCTGCCGACCGCACACCGCACCCGACCATCGAGACCTCCCGCCGGAACCTGCTCCTCGGGGTGGGCGCGCTCGGCGTCGGCGCGGCGACCCTGGCCGTGCCCGGGATCGCGGCGGCCACGACCGGGACCGGACCGGCCGCCGCGCGCGACGCCGACAACCCCCGGTTCACGATCGCGGTCGTCCCCGACACCCAGTACCTCTTCGACGGCGACCGGGGCGACCCGGCCCCGCTCGCGGCGTCGCTGAAGTACATCGTGGACCACAGCGCGGCCGACAACACCGTGTTCGCCGCGCACCTCGGGGACGTCGTGGAGAACGCGGCGGCCGGGGAGCTGGCCGCCGCCGGGGCCGTGTTCCGCGAGTTCGACCGGCGCGGGATGCCGTACAGCGTGCTGGCCGGCAACCACGACATCAACTCGCGCACCGACGACACCCGGGGCCCGAGCCCGTACCTCGACGTGTTCGGCCCGGCCCGGTTCCAGAAGATGGCGACCTTCGGCGGGGCGACGTCGGGCGGCTACAACACGTTCCACACGTTCAGGGCCGCCGGGCGCGAGTGGCTGGTGTTCGCGCTGGACTGGCGCGTGTCGGCCGGTACCGTCGAGTGGTGCAAGGGGGTGTTGGCCGCCCACCCGCGCGCCGCCGCCATCCTCACCACCCACGACCTGGCCTTCGCGGAGGACTCCGGTGCCGCGCACCTGTCCGAGCACGGCCAACGGCTGTGGGACGGGCTGATCCGCGACCACGACCAGATCTTCCTCACCCTCAACGGGCACTACTGGCCGTCCGGCCGCACCGTGCTGGCCAACGCCGCGGGCCACGACGTGCACGTGCACGTCACCAACTACCAGGACCGCTACTACGGCGGCTCGGCGATGATCCGGCTGTACCACTTCGACCTGGCCCGCGACACCATCGACGTCGAGACGTTCTCCCCGTGGCTGCGGGAGCAGAAGACCCGCAACGCGCTGGGCCGGGTCGACGTGGAACTGACCGACCCGGTCAACCGGTTCAACGTGCCGATCGACTTCGAGGCCCGGTTCGCCGGCTTCGCCCCCGTGCCCGCGCGCCCGGCCCGCCCGGCGGCGGAGCTCCTCGTGCCCGGCACCGTCGCCTACTGGCGGTTCGACGCCCCCGGCGACCGGGTCGAGGACCGCTCGGGCGCGGGCAACCACCTGACCCGGGTCACCCTCGACGGCAGCGCCCCCGACAGCCTGCGCTTCACCGCCGAGCACCACCCGGACGCCCCGGCCCACGGCAGCGTGTTCCTCGGCGGCGCCAAACGCCCGGCCCGGGGCAGCTACCTGCGCACCGCCGACAACGCGTCCCTCAACACCCAGACCTTCACCAAGGGGTACACGGTGGAGGCGTTCGTCAAGCTGCCCGCCGACGCGCGCGACAACCACGCGTGGATGGGCGTCCTCAGCCGCATGGGCGACGGGGGAGACGCCGGCCGCACCGGTGACGACCCGGCCGAGCCCCTGGCCACGCTGAACCTGTCCGACGGGCTCGCGTTGCAGTGGGCGGTGTGGCCGCTCAACCGGCAGGGCATCGCCACGAACTGGGGCCACGAGATGGTCCCGGACCGGTGGTTCCACGTGGCCGTCGTCAACAACGGCCGGACGACGACGATGTACGTGGACGGCGCGAAGCTGCTGCGCAACCCGTCGACCCCGGCGGTCGGGCTGGGCACGGCCGGCAAGCCGTGGCTGGTGGGCGCCACGACCTACGACAACGTGGTGGAGCAGGGGTTCTACGGCTGGATCGGCGACGTGCGGATCGTGGACCGGGCGCTGCCGGTGGACCGGTTCATGACCGCCTGACCGGTGGCGGTGCGGCGGCGGCGTGAACGGGGGGCCGCCGCCGCACCGGGTGGTCGACGTCAGGGCCGCGCGTGGGCGAGGGCCGACGGGGTCAGTCGGCCGACGATCGCCGGCGCCTCCCGGATCAGGGTGTCGTCGTCGACCGCCTCGACCATGAACCGGGCGTAGTCCACCCGCCGGGTCCGGTTGCTCGCCAGGACCGGGTCGCCCACGTGCCGGCTCCACACCGGCAGCCCCTCGGTCTCGCCCTCCTCCAGGTCGCTGCCCCGCACGACCGTCCACCGGGTGTCACTGGCGAAGATCCGCCGGCACGCCTCCACCTGGTCGGCCACGTCCACGACCCGGGCCAGCCTGGCCAGCCGCCCGAACACGGCCACCAGCACCCTGAACCTCCGGGTGTAGACGTCCCGCGCGTCGCGGGCCACGTGCCAACCGCAGGAGAACACCAGACGGGTACCGGGGCGCGCGTGGTCGAGCACCGCCTGTGCCGTACCCGAGGAGTAGTTCTTCACGCCCCACGGCACCAGCACCGTGAGCACGGCGTCGCATCCGGCCACCGCCCGGGCGATGACCGCGCGGTCGTCGGTCGCGCCGGGGACCACCGTGATGTCGTACCCGTCGAGTTTGTGCACGCTCTTCTCCCGGCACACCCCGACGACCTCGAATCCCCGGTCCAACGCGTGTCGCACCATGTGCCGCCCGAGCTTCCCGGACGCGCCCACGATGCACACCCGCCGGCCGTCCCCCGGCCTCCCGCCGCTCTGTGATCCGATCGCTTCCATGGTCCGCCTCCTCTGGCCTTACGCTGTAAGGCTGGAACCTTACGCTGTAAGGGTGAGCCTTACAGCGTAAGGTTGTCAAGATGACCGCCGACTCCACCAGCGCGCCCGCGCCCCGCCGCGCGCCGCTCACCCGGGAGACCGTGCTCCGCGCGGCCGTCGCCCTGGCCGACGAGAACGGTGCCGGCGTGCCCAGCATGCGCACGCTCGCCGGGCGGCTCGGCGTCGAGGCCACGTCCCTCTACCACCACTTCCGGACCAAGGACCTGATCCTCGACGGCATGGTCGACACGGTCTTCGGCGAGATCGAACTCCCGCCCCCCGACGCCGACTGGCGCACCGGACTGCGTCAGCGGTCCGCCTCCCTGCGCGCCGCGCTGCTCCGCCACCCGTGGGCGATCGGCCTGATGGACTCCCGCACCCACCCCGGCCCCGCGACCCTGCGCCACCACGACGCGGTGATCGGCTGCCTGCGGCGGGGCGGCTTCACGATCGCCGGCGCGGCCCACGCGTTCTCGGTCCTCGACAGCTACCTGTACGGCTTCACCCTCCAGGAACTCAGCCTGCCGGCCGCGCCGGACGGTGGGATGGAGGAGGTGGCGGGCGCGATCCTGCACGGGCTGCCCGGGGACGAGTACCCGCACCTCGCCGAGATGATCACCGACCGGGCGTTGCAGCCGGGGTACGAGTACGCCGGGGAGTTCGACGTCGGGCTCGACCTGATCCTCGACGGGCTGCGGCGGCAGCGCCGGAACTGGGAGTGACGGGCTTTCGTGGGAGCAGCGCCGGGCCTGGGCGTGACCGGTTTTCGCGGGGTCAGCGCCCGCTCCGGCCCTCGGGCATGATGGGCGGGTGCCCCTCCTCGTTCCGCCGGCGCTCCCCGCCGGAAGCCTGTCCGACCACCAGCAACCCCACCTCCCCGTCGACGGCGGCCTGAGCCTGCGCCCCTGGCGGGAGAGCGACGCCGAGGCCGTCCGCACCGCGTTCGACTGCCCCGACGTCCAGCGCTGGCACGTCCGCCGCCTGGACGACCTCGACGAGGCCGGCGCCTGGATCGCGAACTGGCCCGCGCGCTGGGCCGACGAGACGGCCATCAGCTGGGCGATCGTCGACGACGGGGACGCGCCGCTCGGCCAGACCGGGCTGCGCAACATCTCGCTGTTCGAGGCCCACGCGGCCGTCTCCTACTGGATGCTCCCCGCGGCCCGGGGCCGGGGGGTGGCCGTCCGGGCGCTGGGCGCCATGACCCGGTGGTCGTTCGGGACGCTGGGCCTGCACCGGCTGTCCCTCCAGCACTCCACGGGCAACGTCGCGTCGTGCCGGGTCGCGGCGAAGGCCGGGTACGCGCTCGAGGGCACGCAGCGGGGCTCCATGCTGCACGCCGACGGCTGGCACGACGGCCACGTGCACTCGCGGCTGCGCACGGACGGCGCGGTCTGACGCTGGCGGCCCGGGTGCGGTGTCCGCCGGGGTCGCACGTCGACCGGTGGGTCGGGGCGTGGCGCCGGTCGCACGTCGACCGGTGGGTCGGGGCCTGGCGCCGGTCGCACGTCGACCGCGCAGTGCGACGACGAGGGGCGGTCGCGTGTCCACCACGTGTGGCAGGCTCAGCCCCATGATCGACGAATTCGCGAAAGAGTACCTGCACGGCGATCTGCGCGACGTCCGCGAGGTGCTGCTGTGGAAACTCGACGGCCTCTCCGAGTACGACATCCGCCGCCCCCTGACCTCGACCGGAACCAGCCTCCTCGGCCTGGTCAAGCACCTGACGGTGACCGAGGGCAGGTACTTCGGCCTCGTCTTCGACCGCCCGTTCCCCGAGCCCCTGCCCCGGTGGGACGACGCCGAGGCGGGCGACGCGACCATGTGGGCGACCGAGCACGAGACCCGCCAGGACCTCATCGACCGGTACCGCCGCGCGTGGGCACACTCGGACGCCACGATCACCGCCCTGCCGATCGACGCGCCCGGCCACGTGCCCTGGTGGCCCCGCCCCGACGTGAAACTGTTCAACATCCTGGTCCACGTGCTCGCCGAGACCAGCAGGCACGCCGGGCACGCCGACATCCTGCGCGAACAGCTCGACGGCGCGACCGGGTTCAACGCCCGGCACGCGCACCGCCGGCCCGACGAGGCCCTGGAGGCCCGGCGCGCGCGGATCGAGCGGGCCGCCCGAGCCGCGTCTCCGGGCGGCGCGGAAGCCGTCGACCGCACGTAGCCCACGGAGGCGGAGCCGTCTCGGCCCGGGCGGCGAAGCCGGTCGTCGGCGGACGTGTTCGGCCTCGGGTTCGAGGTCGTCGAGTTCGGCCAGGGCCTGTCGGCGGACCTGGGCCGCGGTGGAGAAGCCGGCGTCCCAGGGGAGTGGCCCGTTGCCGGTGGCCGGGGCGCTAGGTCGCGACGACGGGGCAGCGGGCCGAGGCGGGGGCGGTGAGAATGGCGGGGTGTCGGATGCGAGGGTGGGACAGCGGCCGGACGACGGGCGGCTCGCCGGGGTCAGCGCCGCCCTGGAGCGGGTCGGCCGGAAGTTCGAGCTGTCGGAGCTGAGGTTCCTGGGGGCCGGGTTCTCGGTCTCGGTGGTGCGGGCCGGGCCGGACCTCGTCGTGCGGGTGCCCAGCACCGCTGACGCCGCCGAGCGCGGTCGGCGCATGGTGGACGTGCTCGGCGCGCTGCCCGAACTGCCGGCCCGGGTGCCGGAAGTGGTCGAGGTGCTGCCGGCGCGGGAGTCGTTGGAGCACGGCGCGCTCGTGCACGTGTGGCTGCCGGGCGAGCCGGTCTCCGCCGGGCTGGTGCGGTCGCGCGGCCCGGCACTCGCCAGGGAGACGGCACGGTTCCTCGCCGCCCTGCACGCGGTGGACTCCCCGAAACTCGAAGCCGTGCTGCGCCGGGCGCCGGGGGAGGTCGGGCCAGGCGAGGGGGAGTCTGAACTCTGGCCCCCGGACCCGGTCGTCGAGCTCGTCGCCGGCCGGCTGGCCGGTCCGGAGGCCGCCGCGTTCGGGCGCTGGCGGGACGGGTACGGCGACTGGATCGCCGGGCTCGGGCGTCCGGTCGTGCTGCACGGCGACTTCTGGCACGGCAATCTGGTGGCGCGGGACGGCCGGCTGGCCGCGGTGGTGGACTGGGAGGACGCCCGGCTCGGTGACCGGGCGGCTGACCTGTGTGGCCTGTGGTATCTGGGCGCGGAGTTCGGTGCCGCCGTCCTGCGCGACTACACGGAACTCACCGGCGTCGACAGTGCGGCGCTGGGGCGGGGCGTGACGGTGCACCGGGTCCGGCGTGAGCTGCGGGGCGTGGAGTGGTCGGTACGCCACGACGACGCCGACGAGCTGGAGGAGTCCCTCGCGAAGGTCCGGGCGGCGCTGGGCTGGCGGGGGCGGGTCTGACGAGTCGCTGTGGCGGTGCCAGCCCTAGCAGCCGTACTGATCGAAGACGGCGTGCAACGCGGCTCTGGCGACGGACTCGTCCGCGGACCGCCACTCGTGCACACCGGCCTGGCCGCAGGTGGGGCAGAGAGGATTCATGGCCGAGACCCTACTGTTCGCGCCACGGGTTGTGAGCCGGGCGACCTGCTGAAGGTAACCTCCGGGCATGAGGCGTGTGCTGGTGACGGGCATGTCGGGGGTCGGCAAGTCCGCGCTGCTGGAGGAACTCGCCGCGCGTGGCCACCGGACGGTCGACACCGACTACGGGGACTACCACGAGACCGTCGACGGCGAACGGCTCTGGCGGCCCGACCGGATCGAGGCGCTGCTGCGCGCGGCGGGCAACGGCGAAGAGGGTGTGCTGTTCGTGCACGTCCACCGTGCGGGAGGGCCCGATGCGGCGGTCCGTGGGCGTCACGTTCAGTAGGGTGGGGGCATGAGAGCCCTCCTCACCTCGTCCGGGATCAGGAACAGCAGCATCCACGACGCGCTGGTCGAGCTGCTGGGCAAGCCGGTCGCGGAGTCCAACGCCCTCTTCATCCCCACCGCCCTCTATCCGTTCCCCGGCGGGGCGGGCATGGCGTACCGGGCGATCCGCGGCGAGAGTCCGTCGCCGCTGTGCGAACTCGGCTGGAAATCCATGGGGGTACTGGAGCTGACCGCGCTACCGAGCATCGACGAGTCCGCCTGGGTGCCGGCGGTCCGCGACGCCGACGCGCTGCTGGTCGGTGGCGGCGACCCGCTGTTCCTCGCCCACTGGTTGCGGCGCTCCGGTCTGGCCGGCCTGCTGCCGACGCTGCGCCCCGAGGCGGTCTACGTGGGGGTGAGCGCCGCGAGCATCGCCGCCGCCGCCACCTTCGTCGAGACGTACACCGAACCGCCCCGTGGGACCGACGGACCGCTGGAGTCGGAGAGCGTCGTGTTCGCCACGCCCCAGGGGGATGTCGACAGACTCCTGGTCACGGCGCAGGGCGCGGGACTCGTCGACTTCGCGGTGATCCCGCACCTGGAACACCCGCACCATCCCGACGCCTCGCTGGCCAACGCGGAGAAGTGGGCGGCCCGGATTCCCGCGCCGACGTACGCGATCGACGACCAGTCCGCCGTCACCGTGGTCGACGGCGTCGCCCGGGTCGTCTCCGAGGGGCAGTGGAAACTCTTCGAGCCGCTGGCGGGACCGGGCTAGGTCGAGGCGTGCGGGTTCCCGCTGACTGTGAAGCGTCCGGAGTGGACTGTCGGACCCGTCGTTGAGGAGGGCTGCCATGCGCAGGGTGACGTACTCGATGAGCATGTCCCTGGACGGCTACGTCGTCGGTCCGGACGGCGGCTTCGACTGGACGGCGCCCCCGAAGGACGTCTTCCGGTTCTGGATCGACGAGATCCGCGACGTCGGCGTCCACCTGCTGGGCCGGAAGCTGTACGAGACGATGCTGTACTGGGAGAACGCCGACCAGAACCCCTCGCTCGACGACGCGGAGCGCGAATGGGCCGCGCTCTGGAACCCGCTGCCGAAGGTGGTGTTCTCCACCACGCTGTCCGCGGTGCGGGGCAGTGCCCGCCTGGTCACCGGCGGCCTGGCGCGGGAGATCGAGCGGCTGCGGGCCGAGCCGGGGGAGGGCGACATCGCGGTCGGTGGCGCGACTCTCGCCGGCGAGGCGGCCGCGTCGGACCTGATCGACGAGTACCGGGCCATGGTGTACCCGGTACTCGTCGGCGGTGGTGTGCCGTTCTTTCCGCGGGGTGAGCGGCGGGTGGACCTCGAACTCGTCGAGACCCGCTCGTTCGACTCGGGAGTCGTCTACCTGCGCCACCGCGTGGCCCGCTAGGTCCCGGCGCGCGGATCAGTTGGCGGGTTCGGCGTCGCCGCGATCGAGCAGGGCGCGCACCTGACCGGCGAGCTCGATCGACGCCTCGATCTCCACCTTCCGGATCGACACGCTCTCCACATTGAACCCGAACGGCATCCCCAGGCGCCGGCAGAACGCGCTCAGCTCCCTGGCCGCCGCGACGCAGTGGTCGAAGGACTCGGTGAGCGGATCGGGCGCGTGCCGGAGCGCGTTCTCCAGCCAGCTCGGGATCCTGACGCCGAGCCACTGCAGGAAGGCCAGCGTCTTCAACGACCCGCAGACCGACAGGGTGAACAGGAACGGTCGCGGCGCCACCCCCCGCTCGAGGCAGGCGTAGAAGTAGTCCGAGACCAGGCTCTTGGTCGCGTCGACGTCGTAGATCACCTGCGAGATGAAGAAGGCGCACCCCTGTGTCTGCTTGCCCACGACGCGCAGGTGCTCGTCCCCGCCCCGGACGTGCCGCTCGGTGATGGCCACCCCGCCGAGCAGCATGTCCGGTCGGAGCTCCTGCCGCAGCTCCTGGGCGCGCCGAAGGCCCGTGTGCACCGACTTCTGGCTCGACGACGCGCCCACGAAGACACTCAGGACCCTGCTCGTGTCGGCACCGCTCAGCCAGGAGCTCAGGTCGACCTCGGGATACTTGCTCACGCACCGGTAGACCACGACCGGTCGATCCCAGCCGGTCAGGTACTCCGAGTGGAACACCGCCGGGTCCCAGGTGGGCAGATAGGGGAACGGTCTCTCGTCGGGGTTCCGGTCGGACTCGTCGTCGATGTCGTAGAGCACCAGTCCATCGACGTGGAGCGGGGCCAGCCGGGCGATCGTCCTGGCGGCGACCTCGCGGACCTCGTCCGGCGAGGCACTCCGGCGCGGCGGGGTGATGCCGAACAACAGGACGCCGCTGTGCCCGCCGGTCAGCAGAGTCGCCAGCGGCGGTCGCCCGGCCGTGGCGTCGGCTGTCGGCGTTGTCCTGTTCCGCTCCGGCATGAACCGACTATAACGAGGCCTCCGACCCGCATGATCGGCGAGAGACGGAACCCGGGTCGCGGGTCGTCCGTGCGGGATTCGCCGCCGTGCCGCGGTGGTACGACGGGGCGGTCCCGTCGCACCACCGCGGACATCAGCAGGCGCGCGCGGTGACGATGCCGGTCGGCTGGGTCACGGTCACGAACTCCCTGTTCACGCCGCCGAACATGCTCGGCGTGAAGACCACGTAGGTGACCGTCTGGTACTCGACGTACAGCGCCGAGCTCATGCCGGGACTGAGGAGGACGTCGACACCGGCGGTCCGGGTCACCGAGGTGTTGAGCTGTGCGCCGAGCGTGGCGGAGAGAACGTCCTTCGCACCCGCGGAGACGCCCGCGCTGACCTGGTAGCTGACCGTGTAGGTGAACGTCTGGGTCAGCCTCACCGGCGAGGGTGTGGCGTTGCGCAGGCAGTCCTCACGCTTCTCCTCCTTCGGCCCCCGGCCCAGGACCGCGGCGGTGTTGCTGGGACCGCCGCCGCCACCACCGCCGGTGTAGGTGGCGATCCACTCGTTGGACGGCGGCTCGGGTACCGACGGGGGCAGCCTGGTGGCCGTGACCACGATCTCGGGAAGCGACGGCACCGGCGTGACGGCGGCGCCCCAGTCCCCGACGGTCTCGAAGTACTCGCCGCCGCCCGCGCCGTCGGGCTGCCAGTTGCCCGGGTCGAGGCTGCCGCCGTAGTCCTCGCATCCACTCTGGCTCTCGGTCTCGTCGCCCCAGCACGCGTACGCGGCACCCGGGAGCACCGCCAGCGGAACGGTTGTCAGGACCGTCGCTCCGAGCGCGATGGCCGCCAACCTCATCCTGACCTTCAAGACCCCTCCAACGTTCGAAAGAATATGAATCGATGTATGCACGATACACATCGATGGCCTCACGGACTAGCTCAGCTGGATGGGTTGGCATGCCACCGTTCACACTGGTCGACGCGAGGGCGAGTCAGTGGTTAGCGGATATGTCGCAGCAATCTGCCCCGCAAACGGCTGCGAGGGCGGCCATCTCTGGGGGCTGGCGCGTCTCGGTGTCCGCCGGCCGCGAGGATGCCGCGATCGATTCGGTGTGGCGGGCCCAGGTGGAGCATGATCGGTGTCATGGAGGCGCAGGGCTGGCTGCCCGTTCTCGAGGTCAAGGCGGGAGAGACCGTGCTTGCGGTCGGGGCCGACGGGCGCTGGCTCGTCGGACGGGACGAGGCGACGGCCCGCCTGGCCACCGAGTGGCCCACGTGGCTGCTCCCGCTGCTGGAACGACCGTACCGAGAGGTCGCGGCGACACCGCTACCGGCCGGAGCTGCCCCTCCCCCCTGGGCGGACGTCGTGCGGAGGGGGCTCACCTGGCCCACCGCCGCCGGCTACTGGCAGGGCCTCGCGCTGTGCTGGCTCGAGGAAGGCCATCCCATCGGTGAGCTAGCCGGAAACCTCCTCTGGCTGAACGACGCACAGGCATACCCGCGTCCGGTTCGCCACCGGGCGCTGCGCTTGTGGCGAACGGTAGTGCGCCCTCCGGCGTCGGGGATGATGGGTCGATGACGTTCGACAGGTTCGATGCGGTGTATGCCATTGGTGATGCCTACGTGTCGAAGTACGGGCCGACCACGCCGTTTGGGATGATGACCCGGATCCTGGAAGAAGCTGGTGAACTGGCCTCGGCGGTCAACCATGCCGAGGACACCGGAGCGAAGGTCGCCAAACACGGCCCGCCGGATCTGGCGAACATGGCCGCGGAGATCGAGGATCTGCTGCACTGCACCCTCGCGGTGGCCCGCCACTACGGCATCGAAGGCCTGGTGGACGAGGCGATCGCCTCCACGTGGGCAAGGCTCCGCCCGGCAGATGCGGGGACATAGCCAGCAGCGGGCGTTGGGCGGACTGCTGGTGATGGCGAGTTGTCGCCGGCCGGATGCGCTCACGTGGCGAAAAGGCCGGGCATTGCCGGGCCGGACCGTGTCAGGATGCTCGGCATGTCTGTTCGCGCGCTGAGTTTCGGAGCGATGGCCGAAGCATACGAACGGTTCCGGCCGGGGTATCCCGTGGAGCTCTTCGACAGGGTGACGGCGTACGCGGGCCGGCCGATACGGACCGCCCTGGAAATTGGCGCCGGCACCGGCAAGGCGACCCGGCTGTTCGCCCAGCGGGGTGTCGCGGTCACCGCGACCGAGCCTGACGCGGCCATGCTCGCCGAGTTGCGCAAGCACGTGCCCAACGTGAGGACCGTGCGGGCCAGGTTCGAGGACCTGCGACCGGGCGAAAGCTACGGGTTGGTGTTCGCGGCGGCGGCGCTGCACTGGACGAACCCGCAGGGCCGGTGGTCCCGGATGGCCGGGCTGCTGGAGCCTGGCGGCGTGTTCGCCTCGGTCGGTGGACCGTTCCACCTGGCCGACCCGGCCGTGGAGGAAGCCGTTCGCGCGGCCCGGGCACCGTTCCTGGACAGCGACGACGTTCCGTCGCCGGACGGAACGCCTCCGGAGCGCGAACTGCAGTGGCCGGGCACGGAACTCCAACGGTCCGAGTGGTTCACCGATGTCCAACAGTCCATGATCCAGCGGCGCCTGACGATGAGTGCCCGCGACTACGTCGGCCATCTTTCGACCATCTCGGCGTATCTCGTCCTGCCGGCCTCGGAGCGGGAGCAGGTATACAGCCAGATCCTGCAGGCCCTGCCGGACACGGTCGCACTCGCCGCCGACATCACCGTCCACCTCGCACGTCGCCACCCGGAGCGATAGCACCTCGAGGCGGGTGACCTGGCGCGAGGAGGAGTACGCCGACTGCCTGGAAAGCGAGCGGCGTCGCTACGCGTGGGTGATGCGGCGGTATGGCGGCCTGACGCCTGACCGAGCCTGGGAAGCCGCTATGACTCCGGATGGCTGCGAGGGCGGCTCCCAGGGGCGGGGCCGCCCTCGATCGTGAGGCGAGGTGGGTCAGCCGAGCTTGTCGCCCTTGACGCCTTCGGTGAACGCCACCCAGTCGGAGGCGTCGAATGCTAGCGCCGGACCGGCCGGAAACTTCGAGTCGCGGACGCCGACGACACCCGGGATGTTGTCGGCGACCTCGACGCAGTTGTTGTCTTGCCCGCTGCTTCGGGTCGACTTGCGCCAATCCGAGAACTCGCTCGCGTTCATGTTCTGTGTTTCCTTCTCTCGTCTCGGGTCAGTGCCTCGTCAGCTGCGTCGCGCAGGAACGCGATGCTGTCTGCTTCGTGCAGGGCGGCGTCTCGCAATCGCCGGTAGATCTCGGCATAGGGCGCAACCTGGTCTTGCTCGGTGTAGATCAGATCCGCAGTTTCGGTATCCACTGCGGCTACGTCCGGATCGCCATCCGGGTAGGTGTAGAGCGAGAAGGATGAACTGGGCAGCCAGTAGTCCGCGATCTGAGCCTGCACCGGCAGAACCCGCACGGTGATCCGTGCGTCGTTCTCGGCGGTGTCCGCCAGATGACGAAGTTGAGCACTCATGACGTCGGGTGACGCTCCCAGTCGACGGACCGAGACTTCTTCAAGGACGACCTCGTAGCGTGGCCCGCTTGGGCGATCGAGCATTCGCTGACGGAACGCCCGCGCCTCGATCGCTTTTTCGCTGCTGTACCTGGGCGGATGATTGCCCTGAATCCGGGCCCAGTTGGTGCGTGCCCTGGTGTAGTCCGAGGTCTGGAGCAGACCGGGCACGACGAATCCCTGATACTCGCGGATGGTTGACGCGCCGGACTCCAAATTGGCGTAGACCTGCTGGCGCTCGCCCATGTGCGGGCTGAATGCTTCCCACCAACCGCGCTCGCCCGCATCCGCGGCCATCTTGATCAGCTCATGCCACCGGTCGCCGGTCACACCAAGGGCGTCGAGGACTTCCCGGACGTCGGCGATGTTCGGCCGTTCCTTCGCGGTCTCCAGGCGGGAGACCGTCATCCGGGACTTGGTGAGCTTCGCGCCCAGTTCCGTTGACGACAGGCCGGCTGCCGTTCGCAACTCCCTGAGTTCAGCGGCGAGGCGGCGCCCGCGAACAAGTGGACTGGTTGTCATGAGCTGACTCCTGTTGGTGATTGTGGTCTGTTCAACATGCCGCCGTGTTCGCAGCCTACCTGCTGCACAGAACGGCGGATCGATCAGATTTCTGTTCGGCTCCCCAATGGACATCGAAGGTCGACTTCTAGTGCCTGAGTTGTCGCTGTGAGTCTTGCATCGGGTCAGTTCTGCTGTAACACTCGAATCTGTCGGAAGTTCTGTTCAGAACAGAGTTCTAGATCTGAACAGCCTCAAGTGACAGTATGAATCGGTCATTTGATGCCAAGTTGGGGGTCGCCGACAGGCAAGTGGAGAGGCATAGGGCGGGCCGCATCGGCCTCAGAAACCTGGCCCGCCCCAGCCACCAAACGAGCGAAAGGCATGTTGCAGTGGACCTGCTACCTATCAACTCACGCACTGTCTACCACGAACCGGTGCCACCGGTCACCAGCCCAGGAGTCGGGCGGGCGCGCGATCTGCTCGCCGAGCACGTGCTGGAGCCCCGGTCGGGGGAGTGTCGGGTGTGCCGGGTGCCCGGCCCGTGCGCTCCGGCCGACTCCGCCATCGCCGCGCTGGTCAGGCTGGGGGTGCGGCTGCCGGGCGCGGCTCACCTCGTACCCGTCGATGGTCCGACGGTTGTGGTGGAGACGGTGCCGCCGGCCCGGCGGGTGGTTGAGCCGGACGGGTCGGGGCGCGGCCGTCGCGACGAGCCGCCGCCCGGAGTCGACCCGCTCGACTGGCGGCTCGTCGTCCGACTCCGACGCGACCACCGCGCCGACGACGCCGGCACGTGCCCCCTGTGTGGCCATCGCTGCCTGGCCCGCTGGCTGGTCGACCGCGTCCTCGGAGACGGGGGACCGCCGGCCGGCCGGTTGCGGTTCGACATTCCAGGACCGAGAACTCGACGGGTACCGGGTGACGCCGGCCGCCACTCCGCGTGGCCCAACCACCGGAGCGCGCCCGGTCGGTGGGGAGCCGCCGCGTGACCGTCGAGGTGGGCATCCACAGCTGGCTGAACGCGAGCAGCCTGGGGCGGCTGGTGACCGACCCCGACGTCGACCCCGCCCGGGCCCGGGTGCCCGGCGGGCCGCGGGTCGAGTGCGACGGGGCGCGGGTCTACTGGCTGGAACAGGGGGAGGGGTACCGGCTCCGGCACAGTGGAGCCGACTGGACCGTCGAGGGCGGGTCCTGGGGCTGGGCGCGGCTCACCGTGCGCGGCGGACCGTTGACCGGTCTGCGCACCGAGCGGGGGGAACAGGTGCTCGACCGGGCGGCCACGTACATCGTCGTGCCGCTCGACCCGGTCGGGTGCCGGGCCGCGTGGGAACTGTTGCGGGTGACCTCGTGACCGCGCCCGTCGAGATCGCCGCGCCGCGGGCGTTCGTGCTGCGCCGGTGGGTGGATCCCACGGGGGTCAGCGGGGTCGGGGTCGTCGCGCACGGGGTGCGGTGGTTCGACGGCCGGGTCGAGTTGCGCTGGGTCGGTACCACGACCGGCGTGGCAAGCAGCTGTTCCTATGACTCCGTGGCCGACGTGTTGCGGGTGCACGGGCACGACGGGAGCACGGAGATCGGGTGGTTGCCGGAGTGCGCGCTGGGTTACCGGTGCCCGCCCGGGGACCGGAGCCGTGTGACCGGCTGACGCGGTGCCGGGCCGCCCCGGCCCCAGGTTCGGGGTCGGGGCGGCCCGGGTCGTCACGCCGGGCGGAGCAGCGCCGCCGCCTCGATCAGCTCCCGGAGGTCCTCGGCCGTCGAGCCCGGTTCCAGGTCGACCAGTTCGTCGAGCACGGTGCTCACCGCGTACGCGCGGGTGTAGCCGCCCCACAGGTCACCCGTCGGGCGGTCGTCGAGCCGGGCGAGGGCGTCGGCGACCTGGTAGATGTCCCCGCCGGGGGCGAACGCCGCGACCACGTCCTGGTGCGCCAGGAGTTCCGTCGCCTCGGTGTACTGGCAGTACAGCTCGCGGGTGCGGCGGTCCGTCAGTCCGGTGACGGCCGTGGCCAGCCGGGCCCGGACCCGCAGGCAGGCGGCGAGGACGGCCGACAGGGCGACCGAGTCGCCGACCTCGCCCTGGACCGCCTCGGGGACCCCGCGGGCCTCGGCGTCGACGTACCTGCCGACGGCCCGGATCATGGTGTTCCACAGCTCGGGGAAGTCGCGCGTGGAGCGGACCGCCCCGTAGAGGCTCGCGCGGGTCGACGTGTCGAGGCGTTCGCCGCGCTGCCACTGGCAGTACAGCAACGTGTTGATCTTCTCGTCGGAGAACCGGATGTCGCCGGCCTCCCACCGCCGGACGAGCGTCCGGACGCCGTCGAACATGCCGAGGCCGTCGCCGTACGCCTCCAGTTGCAGGAGGGTGGCGGCCGTGCGGGTGTCGCCGCCGCCGAGCTTGTCCGCCATGACGGGTACGGGGGCCGTGACCTGGCCGACCGGTGGGAGCCCGACGCACTTCTCCGGGCACGGCGCCGGGGTGTCCGCCCGGTGCCGGAAGGCGGCGCGCAGTTCGGACAGCACGGACGCGACGGGTACGCCGGAGTCCAGCCGGTGCGCGGCCCGTTCCAGCTGGTCGGGTGGGTAGTCCTCCGGCGCGAGGTACGCCTTGGCCATGGCCGCGAGCAGCTTCGGCATGGACCGGCCGGTCACCTTCGCGCGCAGCCACCACTCCAGGATCTGGTGCTGGTGCCTGCCGAGGGCCGGGTCCAGCCCCTCGTTGGAGGCGAGCCGGACGACCTCCTCGCGGTGCCCGGGCAGCGCGGCGTACGCGAGGAAGTCCTCGCAGACGTCCTTCTCGAGTTCGGTGGCCTGTTCGCGGAGGTCGGTGAGGACCCCCTCGCACAGGGCGGCGAACCGGTCCTTCCGCTCGGTCGGCAGCGTGCCGGCCAGCCGTTCGCGCAGCAGGCCCTGCGCGACCGGTTGCTGGGCCAGGAGCAGCCGGAGCACGGGCGAGAGGCCCGGGGTCGCCGCGATCCTGCCGACGACGCTCTGGACCGTCGGGCCGGCGGGTGGGCTGGCGTCGATCTCGGACTCGAAGGCCTCGACGCGTTCGGCGAGGTACCGGGTGACCCGGGGGTCGAGCTCGACGGTTTCGGGCGCGGTCGTGCCGGCGCCCGGACGGGACGTGTTCATGGTGAGGCTCCTTCACAGCGTGGTGCGCTGGATGCGGGATTCCGCTGAAGCCCCGTGCGACTCGATCGGTGGCCCGCCGGTGTCGCCGGCGGCGCGAGTCGATCCTGGTCACCGCGGGTGGCGGTGGGACTGGGAGCCTGACAGCTCCCACGATCGCCCACCTTCTTTGTACCTTCGGTCAGACATTCATGCAATAGATGGGTTCAACCCTGAATTTCGTACTTTGCCACATTGGGACGCATAGGCTCCCTTCGAAGGTGCCATCAGGGTGGGGGCAGGCCGGTCATGGGGGACTCGCAGGCGTGGATCCGAGGCCTGACCCCCGCCTGCGAGTCCCTCGCCCACGACGTGGCCGCCGCCCTCCGGCAGACCGACGTGACCGTGCTGCCCCGCGCGCCCGACGTCGACCACGTGCCCCGGGTACTCGTCTGCGGGGCCGACCCGGGCGGGCTCGGCGCCGTGGTCCGCGACCTGTCCGAGGGCGGCCGGCACCGGCTGCTCGTCGTCGCCGGGGCCACCACCGAGATCACCCCCGGGTCCACCTGGCGGCTGCTGCAACAGGGCGCCTCCGACGTCCTCGTCTGGGACGGGCAGCCCACCGCCCGGGTCGCCGCCGCCCGGCTGCACCGGTGGCGGGTCATCGACGAACTGGTCGACTCCGCGCAGGTCCGCGACCGGCTCGTCGGGCGCAGCCCCTGCTGGCGGGCCGTGCTCCGCCGGGTGGTGGAGATCGCCCGGTTCTCTACCTCGTTCGTGCTGGTCACAGGGGCGAGCGGGACCGGCAAGGAACTCGTCGCGAACCTCGTCCACCAGCTCGACCCCCGGCCCGACAAACGCGACCTCGTCGTCCTCGACTGCACGACCGTCGTGCCCTCGCTGTCCGGCAGCGAGTTCTTCGGCCACGAGCGCGGCGCGTTCACCGGCGCCGTGGCACCCCGGGACGGGGCGGTGGCCCTCGCCGACGGCGGCACGCTGTTCCTCGACGAGGTCGGCGAGCTGCCGGGGACGTTGCAGGCGGAACTGCTGCGGGTGGTGCAGGAGGGCGCGTACAAGCGGGTCGGCAGCAACGTGTGGCGGCGGACCCGGTTCCGACTCGTGTGCGCCACGAACCGCGACCTCGTGGCCGAACAGCAGGCCGGCCGGTTCCGCTCCGACCTGTACTACCGGATCAGCGCCGCCACCGTCTGGCTGCCCACCCTCGCCCAGCGACCCGAGGACGTGCTCCCGCTGTTCCGGCACTTCCTCCGCGAGTTCCGCGCCGACGGGCCGGAGCTGGCGATCACCCCGGCCGTCGCGGACGTGCTCCGGGCCCGGCCGTACCCGGGAAACGTTCGTGACCTGCGACAACTCGCGTTGCAGGTCTCCTTCCGGCATGTCGGCGACGGGCCGATCACCCCCGGGGACCTGCCCGAGGAGGAACGGCCGGCCGACGACGCGGCCCCCGCGGACCCGGGGAACCTGCTCGACGAGGCCGTCCGGCGCACGGTGGCCGCCGGGTTGGGGCTGCGCGAGATCCGGGAGGCGGCGGCGGACTCGGCGATCCGGGCGGCGCTCACCCAGACCGGCGGGCGGGTGGCGCTGGCGGCGCGGCTGCTCGGGGTCACCGACCGGGCGTTGCAGCTGCGCCGGAGCCGGGCCGCCGCGGGGGAGTAGCGCGTGCCGGGCGGCCGGGGCGGCTGGCGCGTGCCGGGCGGCCAGCGCCTGCCGGGCCGTCGGGGCGCCGGGACCGGGAGAGCAGCCGGAGCAGGTTGCCGCCCAGGACCAGCCGTTCGTCGCCGGGGGACAGGCCCAGCGCGCGGACCTTGGCGAGTTCGAGGCCCGGGTGCAGCTGCGGGCCGTCGGTACCGAACAGGATCTTGTGCGCGCCCGCCCGGCGCACCGCCTCGACGAGCAGGTCGAAGTAGCGCACCCCGGACGTGTCCGTGTGGACGTTGGGGTGCCGGGCGAGAATGTCGAGGAACTGGCGCTGCGCGGCCCAGTGGTCCCCGAACGACCCCAGGTGCGGCACGACAAAATCAACATCCGGGTACTCGGCCGCCACCACCTCCAACGGTGCCACCTCCCCGAACGGGTCGAACAGCACCGGCAGCCGCCACCGCCGCGCCGCGTCGCACAGCTCCCGGGTCAGCGGCCCGTCGTGCCGGTGCGCCTTGATCCCCCGGAACCCGTGCACCGTGACCGCCTCGCGGACCAGCTCCCCGATCCGGCCCCGGTCGGCCGCGGTGTGCACGAACGCGAAGCCGAGGAACCGGCGCGGGTCGGCGGCCACGATCCGGGCCACCTCGCGGTTGGCGGCCGCGTAGTCGGAGTGGAACGCGGCGAACAGGACGGTGCGGTCGATGCCGGCGGCCCGGGCCCGGCGCAGGTACGCGTCGAGCGGGGCGGCCGTGTCCCACGGGCCGGTGAGGCCGTCGCCGTGGCCGGCGTGACAGTGGCAGTCGATGATCACCGGGGCCTCCCGGGGGTGGTGCCGCGCGTCCACGTGGCCCGGGCCGGTCCGCCCCCGGGCACGTCGGCTCGGGAGGCTGTCCCCGCCCCCACCTCGGTGCGCCCCGCGCCGGCCCCCTCGACGCGCACCGCCTCCGCCAGCGCCTCCGCCGCCGCGTCGATGTCGCGGGCACGGTGCCGGGTGCTCACGGCGAACGTGACCGCCACCTCCGGGTGCCCCCCGACCCGGGCGAGCACCGTCCGGACGCCCGCCCCCGCCAGCCGGCGACGCACCGCCGGCCCCGCCACGCCGAGCGGTACCCGTTGCACGGGCAGCTGGCCGGCGCCCAGGGGCAACCCGGCCGCGCGGACCCGGTGCCGGAACCGGCCGACCAGCCCGGCGAGCCGGCGGCGCAGCCGGTCGCCGTCCGCCGCGTTCACGTCCAGCGCGTGCCCGGCGGCGCGCACGTCCGCGCAGCTCGGCGGGCTGGTGTGCGCGCGGGCCTGGCCGGACCTGGCCAGGGCCCCGATCAGCTCCCCGGGGCCGACGACGACGGCGAGCGGCGCGCCGAACGCCTTGGCGAGGGAGGCGACCACGAGGACGCGGGCCGGGTCGACGCCGTGCCAGCGCAGGGAGCCGCCGCCGCCCCGGCCGTAGACGTCGCGGGTGTCGGGGGCGCGGGTCCCGAGCAGGCCCATCGCCTGGGTGTCGTCGAGGACCACGAGTCCGCCGTATGGTCGGAGGATCCGCAGGTAGGCGGCGAGCGGGACCGGTCCGCACGCGACGCACAGCCCGTCGGCGAGGACCACCGGCCGGCGGCCCGGGTGCCGGGCGACGGCGGCGGCGAGCGCGGCCGGGTCGTGGTGGGAGAACGTGCCGACCGGACACCCGGCCCCGGCGGCGGCCCACCGCGCCACCGGGTAGGTGCCGGAGTCCAGGAGCACGTACCCGGTCCGGCCCGCCGCGCACGGCACCGCGTCGAGCAGCCCGTGCAGGGTGGAGCGGGCCAGGACCGCCGCCTCCCCGCCGGTCAGCGCGGCGATCCGGCGGGCGACGGTGACCGCCGCCCGGGGGACGCCGAGCACGGCGGGGACCCCGGTGGTGAGCCGGCGCCACGGCCGCAGGTCCCCGGGCGGGTGGGTCAGGCCGAGGAACAGGGCGGAGGTGAAGTCGCCCCCACCGGGCCGGACAGTGCCGCCCGCCCGGCCGGCGGGGCCCCGGGGTCCCGTACCCGTCGAGAGGTTCTCCATCACGCCCGCCGGTGCGCGCCGCCGCGCCGCTGCAACAGGGCGCTGGGCATCGTGCCGTTGACCCGTTCGGTGAGGTCCACCCCGGTCGCGGCCCGGTACGCGTGCGCGTAGCGCTGGATCTCCGGCCGCCAGTAGCGCGCCCAGTTCGCCGCCTCCTGGGGGTCGTTGAGGATCGACCAGTTGCCGTACCGGACGGACAGCAGGATCTGCTCCCCGTAGACGCCCATGTCCCGGAAGTGGGTGACGGTCACGTCCGACCAGCCCTGCATCTGCTTCATGGTGTCGACCCGGTCCATCCACTCCTCCTCGTAGGGCACCATGATCCGACCGCCCATGAACTCCCGCATCTCGGGCCGGGCCAGCAGCCACTCCATGATCAGCATCTCGGCCCGGGCGCTGGACGGCAGGTCGCCGAACTGGTTGTGCGCGCCCTCCGCGAGCAGCAGGTGCGTCTCCCGCAGGGCGTTGAGCAGCGGGAACCCGTCGGCGAGCACCGTGGTGTCGTCGTCCTCCTTGAAGAACACGTGCGCCAGGTGCAGCACGTTGTGGAAGGACTCGATGAACTTGGACCGCTTGTCGACCACGGCCTCGTCGGGGATGGCCCGGCCGATCAGGCGCAGGCCGTACTCGTGTTCGTACTCGAAGGACCGGCGGCGCACCGTCAGCCGGCGGTACTCGTCGCTCGTCCAGCCCCACAGCAGGTTCGACATGGGCCGCAGCGGATCCAGGTCGAACCGGACCAGCGGGTCCCGCGCGCCCGCCACCCGCCGGTTCTCGAACCGGTTCATGATCGCGTTGAGGGACTGGGCGAGCATGCCCTCCTCGTGCCAGTACGACCAGATCAGCTCGATCGCCAGCGGCCCGGTGATGTGCGACTTGAGGATGCCGTAGCAGTTGGACGGCAGCTCCGTCGGGGACTTGAGCGGGATGTCGTGCAGCCGCTCCCGGATGAGCTTCAGGTACGGCAGGACCAGTACCCCCTCGTCAACCAGGTTCTCGTAGTAGTTGTCCCGGAACTGCCGGATGTCGTCCAGCTGGGCCGTGCCGCCGAGCCGGCGGGCCTCCTCCAGGCGGAGCCGCAACTGCCGCTGCGGGTCGCTGAGCTGTTCGTCGATGCTCTGCATGGCCCGGTCGGAGTCGAGCACGCCGGTCTCGTGCATGAGGAACACGTCCGTGGTGCGTTTGAGTAGCGCGTAGGCGTCGGGGCCCCGGGCCTCGCCGGCCGGCCCCGAGCACATCACCTGGTCCACCCACGGCTTGTACTGCCGGAACCCGATCGCGTTCGTCCTGTTCCGGATGATCATCCACAGCACCTGTCCCGGGGTCGGTTCCAGGGCGGTCCGTTGCAGGCTCACCGGCACCACCCCGCCCCTGCTGGACGACTCCACCCCGCCGGCCTCCACGAACAGCTCCCAGACACTGGACCGGGACGCGGCCGGGTCGGCGGCCGAACCGCCCGCCGCGGGTGGCGGGGTCTTCCCCCTGCCGGACGCCCTGGCCGGCGGCTTCGGGGGGAACGCCTGGTCGTAGGCGTCGGGCGGCTCCTCGGTCGGGACCGGGACGGGTTCCGCACCCGCTGCGTCCTTGGCCTTCGGGATCCGCACGCAGTAGATCCGGTACAGCCCCGGCCGGAGCTCCTGGGTGTCCCAGTCGAACACCAGCTCCCCCGGGTACTCCCGGACCGAGTCGCTGAACGGCCCCTCGACGTGCCACCGGAAGAAGTAGTCGTCGGGCGACCCCTTCGACATGCTGGCGGTGAACGTGACGACCGTGCCCGCCCGCACCGGTTTCGTGTGGTTGCCCGCGACGGTGAACTCGGGGCCCTCGACGGTCAGGTTAATGGTCATGGCGTGTTCTCCTCGTGGGTGTTGGCTTGCCGGGCGTGGGCGCAGGCCGCGGCGACGTCCAGGCTGCTGCGCAACGCCCAGTGCGTGAGCAGCCGACCGAGCAGCCGGCTCTCGGCCTCGGGCGTGACCATGCCGGCCGCCCGGGCCTGCCCCAGCGCGGCGAAGACCAGGGCCGGGGGCTGGGCGCCGAGCCCGGCGGGACGGTCCCGCCAGGCGCGCCAGAACGCGAGCAGCCGCTCCGGGCGGCGGCTCGGCAGGACCAGGGACTCGCCGAGCGACCTGCCCCGCAGGGCCGGCGGCCGGACCGCGAGCACGTGGTCGACGAACGCGGGGACGCCGGCCTCCAGCTGGCCGAGCAGTGCCCGGTACCCGGGCGCGAGGCCGCGCGGCGGGTACAGCCCGCGCCACAGGGCCGCGATGGCGTCCCACTGCGGGTGCGGGTACAGGGCCCGGCCGAACGCGCAGCTCAGGAGCACGCGCAGCCACGGCACCGGATGCGGGTCCTCCCCGCCGGGGCGGAACACCGCCCACCGGGGCAGGCTGACCACGGCCATCAGGCCCAGGGTCGAGCCGGCCCCCAGCCGGGACACGGACCACAGGTCGGCGAGGATCTCCGAGATCCACCGGTTCCAGTGCGGCCACTCCGGGCCGGACCGGGCGAGCAGGGTCGGCCGGATGACCTCCACCAGGGACAACAGGGCGGCGGCCTGGTGCCCCACCTCGTGCACGAGGGACGAGGCGATGCCGTGCCCGACCATCCGCTCGCGGGGGACCCGGATGATCGCCACCGGGTTCGCCGCCCCGCCCGGCAACTGGGTCCGCACCCGCCGGATCGCCGCGCCCGGCCCCCGGGCCAGGTAGCAGGCGATGGGCGGCGGGGCGAACCGGGCGCCCGGCAGCCGGAGCGCGTCGGCGGCCAGGACGTCCAGCCCGGACAGCCACACCCCGGTCGCGTGCTCGCTGCGTTGCGTGATCACCTCGGTGAACAGGTCGAACTGCGACAGCACGTCGTTGAACCGCAGCCGCAGCAGGACGAACCGGTGCTGCTGCTCGTCGGGGGCCGCCGCCCGGCCCGGCCCCCGCAGCCACCGCAGGTACTCCCCGATCAGGGCCCGCAGCTCGCGGCGTCCCCGGATCAGGAACTGGTCGATCGCGGTCTGCGCGGTGGGGGCCAGCGCCGCCGCCGGCACCATCGTCTCGTGGACGGCGAACGGCCGCACCCGGTCGAGTCGGGTCACCAGCGCCCGGGCCTCCTGCTCCAGGTACCAGTGCGCGGTGCCGGCGGCGGACACGTCAGGCCCCCACCACGACGATCTTGCGCCCGCGCCGGTACCACTGGCCGGACGTCGCCCGGCCCGACGGGCCGCCCTCCTGCGCGGCCCCGGCCGCCCACACGTTCAGCGCGCGGCTGATCGGGTCCACCACGACCACCGGGGGCCTGTTCGGCCGGGGCCGCTTCGGCGGCGCGGAGACGCCCCCCGGGCGGGACGGTCCCGGCGCCCCCACCTGGATGAGCCGCAGCAGCCCGGGCGCGTGCTTGCGGGCCGCCGTGGTGACCGCCGCCTGGGCGACCTTGCGGGCCGGCGCGCCGCGCGGGGCCCGGGCCGCCTGCTTGGCCGCGCCCGCCGACAGCCGGACGATCCTGCGGGCCACCTCGAAGTCCACTTCCTGGTCGGACATCGTCTCGCTGTCGATCTCGAACAGCCCCGCGGCGGCGGAACCGAGCCGCGAGCCGATGGCCGTACCGATCCCCGGGGCCACCCACGAACCCAGCGCGCCGCCGACGACGGGCAGTGCCTTCTTCGCCACGTTCTTGAGGATGCCGCCCAGGGCGCGCCCGGCGCCGGACCTGGCGAAGTTGCCGACCCCGCGCACCGCCGAACGGAACACGCTGCCGAGGAACTGGTCGAGTTCCTCCTCGTTGGCGACCTGCAACAGTTGGCCGGCCAGTTCGTTCTCGGTCGCCGAGCCGAGTTCGGAGTCGACCTCCTCCTCTTCCTCGTAGTCGCTCTCCTCCTCGTAGTCGGCGAACTCGTCCTCGAAGTCGGACTCTTCCTCGTAGTCGCTGACTTCCCACTGCTGCGCGTAGCTGGACACGTCTCCTCCTAGTTCTCGAAGATCACGATGTTGCGGCCCTGGCGTTCCCAGCGGCCGGACCTGCGGTTGCCACCGGCGGACACCAGCCCCGGGGCGTTGTCGCGCGCGGCGACGGCGATGGCGCGCCGCACCACGGCGGCCGCCGGCACGTGGGCGGGAGCGAGGGCGGCCTGGCGGGCGGCGGCGTCGGCGAACCGGATGAACCCCCGGGCCACCTCCCAGTCGCGGTCCTCCTGGCTGAGCCCCTCGACCTCCAGGCCGAACACGTCGGCGGCGGCCTTGCCGACCCGGGCCCCGACGTCGCCGCCGCCCGGCACCGCCCACCCGCCGACGGCGCGGCCCACGATGGGCAGTGCGTCCCGGGCGGCCCCCTTCAGCACCCCGGTGAGCGCCCTGCCGGTGTCGGTGCGGAGGAACCTGCCCGCCGCGTCGGCGGCCCCGCTGACCAGGTCGCCCAGGAACTGGTCCAGCTCCTCTTCGCTGCCCAGCTCCAGGAGCGCCGAGGCGAGCTCGGACTCCTGTTGTTCGCCGAGCCCGGGGCCGCCGGGGAGTTCCCCGGCCGTGTCCCCCTGCTCGTATACGGTCCGATCCAGATCGTGCATGTCTGCCTCCTCGGCGTCCGGCGTCCCCTGCCCTCCTCCACTGCAGGATTCGTGCCAGGGGGACCGCGCGGGGGCGGCAGGTCAGGGGCGAACACATTTTCGGGGGTACGCGGCCGGGGGCCCCGAATTCCGGTTCGGTCGGCCCTGGCGGCTGGTGGGCCCGGGCGGCCCGTCGGCCGGGCGGCGAGGCGGCCCGGGCGCCGCGTGGCAGGGCGGAGGAGCGGCGGGGTGGCCTGTCGGCCCGGGTGGGTCGCGCGCGGGACCACGCGGGCCGGGCCGGGCGGGTCGTGCCGGTGCGGCCCGGGTCAGCGCAGCGGGGCCGGCGCGATGGCCAGCTGTCCCCGGTACTTCGCGACCGTGCGCCGCGACACCGGGTGCCCGTGCCGGGCCAGCTCGACCGCGAGTTCGCCGTCGGTGAGCGGCCGGTCCTCGGCGGCGACGAGCCGGGCGAGCAGGTCCCGCGCGCACGTCCCGCCGCCGAAGAACGCGCCGAAGTCCTCGGTCCGGCCGGCCGGCAGCAGCACGGTCTTGTCGGCCACCGCCCGGCCGACGGTCGTCTCGTGCAGCCCGAGGTCGCGGGCGACGTCGGCGCGGCTCAGCGGCCGGTGCCCCGCAGGCCCGGTGCGGACGAACCCGGCCTGCCGGCCGACGACGTGCTCGGCGACCCGGCGCAGGGTCCCGGCCCGCCGGGTCAGCCGGGCGAGGAACTCGCGGGCGGCGGCCACCTGCGACCGGACGGCCGAGCACTCCTCGGGGCTGAGCCCGGCGGGCGGCGCGGCGGCCAGCCGGGCGTACTCGCGGTTGATCCGCAGGTCCGCGCCCACCGCCGGCACGTCGACCTCCAGAGTGCCGCCGGGTCCGAACCGGACGACGACGTCCGGGGGAGCGGGCGGCCCGGTGCCGGGGTCGGGTCCGGCGTGCGGGACGAGCCGGTGGCGCAGGAAGTCCACGGCCGCGCGCACGTCCGCGACCGGGCGGTCCAGGGCCGCCGCGATCCGGTCGCACCGGCCGGCGGCCACGTCCGCGAGGTGCCCGAGGATGACGGGCCGGACCAGGTCGGGGGCCCGCACCGGGAGCGCGTCGAGGTGCAGGAGCAGTGCGTCGGCCAGGTCGGCGGCCCCGGTGCCGGGCGGCCCGACGGAGCGGATCGCGGCCAGTGCCCGGTGGATCCGGGAGACGTCCACGCCCAGCCACGCGGCGGCCTCGGCCGGGGTGCGCCCGAGCCAGCCGCGCGGGTCCAGGTCCGCGCACAGGTGCCCCGCGATCCACCGGTCGGAACCCGGCAGCAGCACGGCCGCCTCGGAGAACAGGGTCTCCCAACCGGGACTGCCGGCGGCCAACTGGTCGGGATCGGGGCCGGGGGCGTGCGTGCGCCGGTCCGCCGGGGCGGACTCCAGCGCCGGGTTGCCGGCGAGTTCGCGCTCGATGTCGGCCACCAGGGCCGTCGCGGGCATGGCCAGCACGGTCGCGAGGGCCACCTGCTCGGCGCGGACGCGCAGCTCGACCTTCGGGCGGAGAGCCAGATCCACGGCCCAAGTTTAGGGGTACTCGCCCGCTGGTACCCCAAATTGGAGTTTTATGCCGGTGGGTGTGGTGCGGCCCCGGCGGTGGGCGCCGCCGGGGCCGTCGGTCGGGTCAGCAGCCCCGCACGGCGTAGGCCAGGAACTGGGTGACCTCGCGCTGGTCGAAGTTGTCGTCGGACGCCACGACGAGGGTGCACTCGCCGGTGGCCAGGCGCGGTCCCCAGGACATCGCCTCGTAGTTCTGCTGGGGCTGGCCGAGCGCGCCGAAGTCGTAGAGGAGCCGCTTGGTGACCGCGCGGTACGCGGGGCCGGTGGCGACGCTGTCGCGGTGCAGCACGTTGGTCGCGCCGCGCAGGTCGATCTCGTACAGCTTGGAGCGGTAGTCGACGCCCTCGATCCAGGAGCGCTCCAGTGCCAGGAACCGGTGGTCGTCGATCGCGAGGAGTTCGGAGACGCCACTGTCGGCGTGGCCGGTCGGCGGGACCGGGGCGGCCGGCAGGCCGTCGACCATGTAGACGTACTGGGCGCGCACCCCTCCGGAGCGGCGGTCCCACACCGTGAGGCGCGCCGGAGCCCCGTCGTCGACGGTCGGCAGCGCGCCGTCCTCGTAGCGGGGGCCCTCCATGGCGGCCACGATCGTGTGCGGCGTGAACGTCAGGCCCTCGATGCCGGTGTTGCGCCGCGCGCCGGAGTCGGTCTCGGTGAGCTCCAGGTTGCGGGGCAGCGGCAGGCCGCCCAGGTCGTCGCCCGCGGGGCTGGTCCAGCGGACGGACTGCTGCGCCAGCGGCGGGGCGGTCTGGCCCGGCCTCGGGCGGTCACCCTCCTGCGCCCAGAGGAGCCGGCGGCTCCACGGGTCGAACCGGATCGACTCGGGGTCCACGGACCCCGGCTTGCCGTACTCCGGGTAGGGGGCGCCGGCGGCGTCCAGGAGCGTGGTGACCCCGGTGAGGCGTACCCCGGTGAAGGCGCCCTTGACCGGGTCGATGTCCAGCCGGCTGGTGTAGAACCGGGCCGGGTCGTAGCGCCACCGGTCGTCGGACAGCAGGTACCAGGTGCCGGTGACCGGGTCGCGGTCCATTCCGGAGAACCCGCCGACGGTGGTGCCCTCGAACTGCGCCAGGTGCGGCAGGCGTTGTTCGCCGAGGAACCGGGTGATCCGGAGGCCTCCCCGCTCCTCGGCCGAGGCGGGTGCCGGGCGCGTGCCGGCGTCGGCGGTGCCCAGCGCGGCGATCAGCACCGCGGCGGCGGCGACTCTTCTCCACCAGTAGGTCATCGTTCTCCTCATATTGGACTTTTCAGACTCCAAAGGATGGATCAGACAACACATGTTGGGAAAAGTCCAGCACTGTCCCTGCGCGCCTCCGTGCGCACCGTGGTCGTCCGGTTACGCTGCACGCAGGCCCGCGCGGCGAGTGTCGACAGTGGGCCTGCCAACGGGGGAGCGACGGGAGCGGGTGCGGTGACCGGTCAGGACACGCCCCGGCACTACCCGTTCGTCACCCGGATGGTGGACTCCCTGTACCGGGGCGGGCTGCTGACCAACGTGGCGACGGTGCAGATCGAGCCGGAGTACGGATACGCCACCCGGATCCGGTACAACGACGGGTCCAGCCGCCTCACCCGGGGCAACGACGTCGGCCTCAACTCCGGGGCGGCGTGCGACGTGATGCGCGACAAGGCGTACACGAAACACTTCCTCCGGCTGGCCGGCGTCCGGTGCCCGCGCGGGGAGGCGTTCCTCCTGACCTGGTGGGCGGACCGGATCAGGCCCGCGCTCGCCCGGCACGGCGCCGCGCCCGCCAGGGTGGCCGACCAGCTCGCCGGGTACGCCGCGGCCGAGCTCGGCTTCCCGGTCTACCTCAAACCCGTCGACGGCTCCCAGGGCGTCAACGTGTGGCGGTGCGCGGACGGTGCCGAGATCGCCCACGTGCTCGCCGGCTACGAGGAACAACGGATCAGGGTGGCCCTGGTCGAGGAGGCGGTCGACCTCCCCGACTTCCGGCTGGTCGTACTGGACGGGGAGCTGATCTCCGCGTACCGGCGCGTTCCGCTCACCGTCGTCGGCGACGGCCGGTCCACCGTCGCCGAACTCCTGGCGGGCCTGCGGAACGAGTTCCACCGCACCGGCCGCGACACCACGCTGCGGACCGACGACCCGCGGATCGCCGCGCGGCTGCGTCGCTCCGGGCTGGACCACGGACACGTACCGGGCGCGGGGGAGCACCTGCCCCTGCTGGACATCTCCAACCTGTCCACCGGGGGGACCGCCGTCGACCACACCGACTCGGTCGCCGTCCGGTGGCGCGACCTGGCGATCGGCGTCGCGCACGAGTTCGGCCTCCGGTTCTGCGGCGTCGACCTCGCCTGCGCGGACCTCACCTCCGGGCACGGCACCTACTCGGTGCTCGAGGTCAACGCCGCCCCCGGCCTCGACCACTACGGGTCGGTCGGCGCCGCGCAGGAACACGTCGTGCGGGACCTCTACGCCCGGGTGCTCAACACGCCGCCGGTCCCGGTCGGGCGGCCGTCCCGGGACCGTGGCCTACGGCCGTAGCGCGGCCCGGCCCGCTCGTCGGGCACCGGCTCCTAGGGGAGCGGGATCTCGAAGTGCACCGTGGCGGACGCGTCGTGGTCGGCGTGCACCTCCTTGGCCTGGGACCGCCAGAACGCCTCCGCCCCGGGTACCCGGGTGTCGGTGTGCAGGTAGATGGCCGTGTACCCGCCGGCCCGGGCCACGAAGTCGCACGCCTCCCGGACGAGCCGGCGGGCCAGGCCGTGCCGGCGGTGCCCGGGGCGGACGTACACCCGGAAGAGCTGGGCGGTGGTCCCGGACGGGTACCTGTCGACCAGCCACCGCGGGTGCGGCGGGCACTGCGGACCGTCGGCGCGCACGGCCGTGGTGGCGACCACCTCCCCGTCGAGGACCGCGACGAACAGCGCGTGCCTCGACGGGACGAGGTACGCGGCGCGCAGGTCCACCACGTCGGCGTGCCAGCGGGGCACGTAGCCGTGGTCGAAGTCGCGGTAGAACGTGTCGAGCATGACCTGTCGGGCGCTGGCGAGGTCGTCTTCGCCGGCCTCCCGGATCTCGTACGCGGTCATGGCACCTCCTGTTCGGCGAGCGCGTCGAGTTGCGCCCGGGTGAGCGGATGTCGCGGGTCGGTCAGCAGGGTCGCGGTGCGGCCGTGTTCGACCAGGTGTCCGTCGGCGAGGACGGCGAGGTGGTCGGCGGCCCCGGCGACCAGCGGCAGGTCGTGGCTGATCAGGATCAGGGTGAGGTCCAGGCCGGTGAGCAGGTCCATCAGGCCGGCCTGGGTGAGCGGGTCCAGGGCCGAGGTGATCTCGTCGCAGACCAGCACGTCGGGTTCGGCGAGCAGCGCGCGGGCGATGGCGGCCCGTTGCAGTTCGCCGCCCGACAGGCCGGCGGGGCGGCGGCCCGTGGTGCCGGGGGCCACGCCGAGCCGGGTGAGCAGCGCGTCGGCCTCCGCCCGGGCCGCGTCCGGGGTCAGGCCGCGGAGCAGGACGGCGGTGCGGGCCACCTGCTCCAGGACGGGGCGGCGCGGGTCGAAGGAGGCGTGCGGGTCCTGGAACACGTACTGCACCCGGCGCCGTTGCGGCAGGTCCCGCTGGTCGAGCCGGCCGGGCAGCACCTCGCCGCGCACCCGGACCTCGCCGGTGGCCGGCGCGTGCAGCCCGGCCAGGCACCGGCCGAGGGTCGTCTTGCCGCTGCCGGACGCGCCGACGACACCCAGGCACGAGCCGGCGGGCAGGGACAGGTCCAGCGGGGCGAGCGCGGCGCGGCGGCCGTAGCGCGCGGTCAGGCCCGCAACCTCCAGGAGGGGTACGGGTGACCCCGGCTCCGGCCCCGCGCGCTCGACGCCGACCATGCCCGTCCGGGGCTCGACCGCCGCGCTCCCGATCGTGGGCTCGGCCTCGACCAGTTCCCGGGTGTACGGGTGCACCGGTGCCGCCAGCACGGACGCCGTGCCCTGTTCCACGACCCGGCCCCGGCGCAGGACCAGCACCTGGGATGCGAGCGCCCGGACCGCGCCCAGGTCGTGGGTGAGGAGCACGAGGGTGAGCCCGGCGGCGGCCAGCACGGCGAGTTCGTCGAGGACGGCGCGCCGGGTGACGGGGTCGAGCCCGGTGGTGGGCTCGTCGAGGACGACCACCCTGGGGCCGCCGACGAGCGCCCCGGCGAGGGCGAGGCGCTGCTGCTGCCCACCGGAGAACTGGTGCGGATACCGGCGCAGGGTCTCCCGGTCGGTGGGCAACTGCGCGGCGGACAACGCCCCGACCACGGCCTCCCGCGTCATCCCGCGCCCACCCCGACCCGCGGTCGACCCTCCGGGCTGGCGCCCGGCCCCGGCCAGTTCCCCGAGCACCCCGCCCACCCGCCGCGCCGGGTTCAACGCCGCCGCCGGATGCTGCGGCACGTACCCGACCAGCCCCCGGGGTCGGCGCGCGCCGAGCATGTCGTACCCGTCGACCAGGATCCTGCCCGTCAACGTGACCCCGGGCCGGGCCTCGCCGAGCAGCGCGAGCCCGGTGGTGGTCTTCCCGCTGCCGGACTCGCCGACGAGGGCGAGCACGCCGCCGGCCGGTACCTGGAGGGACACGTTCTCCACAATAGACGTGGATCCGACAATTGCGACGAGTTCGTGAAGTTCGATCATCGTCGTCTCCGGGTCAGGTCGTCCGCGAGCAGGTTCATGCCGACGGTCAGGGCCACGATCAGGATCGCGGGCGCGAGGACCGCCCACGGTTGCAGGAGCAGGCCGGCCCGGTTGCGGTCGACGAGCACCGCCCAGTCCGCCGAGCCGGGCGGCAGACCCACGCCGAGGAAGTTGGCGGCGCCGACGAGATACACGGCCGTGGTCAGCCGGGTGCCCGCGTCGGCCAGCAGCGGGCGGGCGACCTCGCGGGCGACGAAGACGGCGTACACCCGCCACCGGGGTTCGCCCTGCAACAGCATCGCCTCGGCGGCCGGCCGGCGGACCGCGTCGAGGGTGGCGGCCCGGATCAGGCGCGCGATCGCCGGGGTGTTGACCACGGCCACGACGACCACGACCATGCCGACGCCCCGGTCGGTGAGCGAGGCGACGAGCAGCAGGACGAGCAGCGCCGGCACCGCGAGCAGCACGTCGAGGGGCCGCATCAGCAGTTCGTCCAACCAGCGACGACGGGTACCGGCGGCGGCGAGCCCGACGAGCGCGCCCAGCGCGTAGGCGACCAGGCTGGCCGTCGCGGCCAGGAGCAGCACGGACGCGCCGCCGCGCAGCACGAGCCCGAGGACGTCCCGGCCGAGGGAGTCGGTGCCCAGCGGGTAGCCGGGGCCGGACCAGTAGGCGATGCCGCGCTGGGCGGTGGTGAGCGGGGCCAGCAGGGGACCGACGACGGCGACGAGGGTGGGCACGGCGACCAGCACCCCCGCGACCACGACCCGGCCCCTCACGGGGTCACCCGCCCGGGAGTCGCGCCGAACGGTCGGGCCCCGACTACGGCGCGGCTCACCGGGCGACCCCCGCCCGGGGCGTCAGCCGGTGCGCGGCCAGATCGGCGGCCAGGTTCACGCAGATCACGACCGCCCCGACGAGTACCGTCGCGGCCTGCACCACGGGAATGTCCCGCCCGGACACCGCGTCCACGATCGCGGCGGCCAGCCCCGGCACCGCGAACACGGCCTCCACGACCACGATCCCGCCGAACAGCCAGTCCACGGTCCGGGCGAGCTGCTGCACGGCGGGCACGAGCGCGTTGGGCAGCGCGTGCCGGAGCACGACCCGCCACGGGGCCAGGCCGTGCCGCCGGACGTGCGCGACGTACTCCGAGGCCAGCGCGTCGACCATGCCCGCCCGGACCAGCCGGACCAGCGACGCCGCCGACCGCGCGGCCAGCACGGTCACCGGCAGCACCAGCAGCACCGGCGTCTCCGTCAACGAACCGCCGACCGCCGTGGCGGGCAGCACCCCCAGCCACAGCGCGAACACGGCCACGAGCAGCACCGCGAGCGCGTACTCGGGCACCGCGTGCAGGGCCACCGTCACCGCGCTGATCGCCCGGTCCAGCCTGCCGCCCTCCTTCAGCGCGGCGAGCACGCCGAGGAGCAGGGACAGCGGCAGCAGCACCGCGAGGGTGACCCCGGCGAGGACGGCCGTGGGCGCGACGGCCTGGCCGAGCACCTCGGCGACCGGCCGGCCGGTGACCAGGGACGTGCCCAGGTCACCGGCCGCGAGGTCGCCCAGCCAGCCGACGTAGCGGTCCCACGGCGGGAGGTCGAGCCCGAGGGCGTGCCGGATCGCCGCGATCCGCGCAGGGTCGGGCACGTCCCCGGCGGCGACCACGGCCGCGTCCCCGGGCAGCGCCTCGGTGAGCACGAACACGCCGGTCGCGACGACGAACAGTTGGGCGAGGCCGACGCCGAGCCGGCCGAGGGTGTAGCGCAGCACAGGATCAGGCCAGCCATACCTTGTCGAACCGCGCCCAGTCCAGGGTGTTCGGCGGCGCGTCGGCCACCCCGTGCAGGCGGGCCGACGTGCCGACGATCCAGTCCGCGAAGCCCCAGATCAGCAGGCCGCACCGTTCGTGCAGCTGGACCTGCATGTCCCGGTACGCGGCGGTGCGCGCGACCGGGTCCACACTGGACTGCATCTTCCGGTACAGGCCGTCGAACTCGGGGGAGCTCCACTTGGTGACGTTCTGCGGGGAGGTGGTGAGCAGCCGGGACGCCAGGTGGCTGTCGATCGGCATCGCCCCCGACCGGTACGAGGAGAACGAACCGCCGCTCAGGGTGTCCTTGAAGAACGTGTCCTTGTTGCCCACGGCCACGTCCACGGTCACCCCGGCCGCCTTGGCCTGCTCGGCGAACAGGGTGGCCGCCTCCACGAGCCCGGCCCCGGCCTGCGCGGTCTGCAACGACACCTTCAGACCCTCGGCGCCGGCAGTCTTGAGCAGCGCCTTCGCCTTGTCCACGTCGCGGGTGCGCTGCGGCAGGTCCGCGTAGTACTGGTAGCCCTTGCCGAACAGGTCGTTGCCGACCGAGCCCATGCCGCCGAGCACGGTGCGGACCAGCTCCTCGCGGTCCACCAGCAGCCGGAACGCCGCGCGCACCTCCGGCTTGTCGAACGGCGCCCGGTCGAGCTTCATGGCGAGCGCGTGCATGGCCGAGCCGGGCGCCCGGTGCACGGTGACCCGCTTGTCGGCGGCGTAGGTGCGCGCGCTGGCGGCGCTGAGGTCGTGCGCGTACTCGACCTGGTCGCCGACCAGCGCGTTGATCCGGGCGGTCTCCTCGTTGGCGGGCACGAACTCGACGCGGTCGAGGTGCGGCGCGCCGTCCCAGTACCCGTCGAAGCGGTCCACGACCAGCGTGCCGCCCGCCGCGAAGGACACGAACCGGAACGGTCCCGATCCGACGGGCTTGGTGAAGTCGGTCAGGTCCTTCGGCGTGATCCACGCCCCGAACGCGGTCGTGGCCAGCGGGAACTCCGACACCGGCCGCTTGAGCACGAACTCGATCACCTGCGGGCTGACCGCGGTGCTGGCCTTCAGGTCGATCGCGTCGAGCTGCACGGCGGCCCGTCGGGTGGCCGGCGCGGCCAGGATCCGGGCGTAGCTGGCGAGCACGTCCTCGGCGGTCACCGGCCGGCCGTCGTGGAAGCTGGCCTTGCGCAGCGTGACCTTCCACTTCGTCGCGTCGCCGTTGGGCTCGAACTTCTCGGCGAGCCGGGGCACCGGCGCCATGTCCGGCCCCAGCTCGGCCAGCTTGTCGAACAGGGCCTTGCTGCGCGCCCCGTCCACGAACAGGGTCGCCGCGTGCGGGTCGAGGGTCTCCTTGGCCCCGGCGGTCTGGAACGCGGCGCGCACCCGGCCGCCCCGCACCGGCGAGCTCGCGGTCTTCGGGGTGGTGGCGGACGAGGTGGAGCAGCCGCCGAGCAGGACGCCACCGGTCAGGGCGGCGCCGCCGAGCAGCAGTCCCCGGCGGGTGGGGAGGGGTACGGACATGGTCAGGAGGCCTTTCGGTGGGCGCGGGCGACGACGTGCAGCCGGTCGCCGGACAGGGCGGTACTCAGGGGTGCGCCGTCGGTCCACGGCTCCTCGGCGCGCGGACCGGGGCCGTCGAAGCAGGCGAGGACCTCGAAGCCGGCGACGGTGAGGAGGTAGCGGAGTTCCTGGGGGAACAGCAGCCGCCACGCGGAGTGCTGGACGACGTCGGGTTCGCCCTCGGCCCGCCAGATCCGTTCGCGGCGCAGCAGCTGGGCGCCGTGGTCGATGCTGAGCCGGGTGGTGGCGTGCAGGTCGTTGACGGTGCGTTCGTGCACCCGGGTCAGCGTCTCGTCGTTGCCGAGGAAGAACGCGCCGTTGCGCATCTCGGCGACGAACAGGCCGCCGGGGGACAGGTGCGCGTGGCAGGCGGCGAACGCCCGGGCCAGGTCGTCGTTCGTGTGGCAGTACAGCAGCGAGCTGTCCATGCACGTGATCACGTCGAACGTCGCGCCCAGGTCGAAGGACTCGATCCGCCCCGGGACGAACTCCACGTCCGGGTACGTGGCCCGGGCGTGGTCGAGCATCTGCGGCGAGGTCTCCAACCCGACGGCGGTGTAGCCGAGCGTGGCCAGGTGCCCGGCGTCGCGCCCGGTGCCGCAGCCCAGGTCCAGCAGCCGGCGGCCGGGGCTGCCGAACCGGCGGACGACGCCGTCGACGAACCGCGCCGCCGTGTGCTCGGGGTCGGGGAACGCGACCTCGTAGAGGGCCGGATTGTCGGTCAACAGGTTCAACGGGTACTCCCTACAACGGATGGAACCAGCGCGCCCCGGAGATCGAGGCGGGCGACGGCGAGTGCGCACCCGAGGCCCAGAGCGGCCAACGGGGGCCACGCCCAGCCGGACTCCCACAGCGCGCCGGCCCCGGAGGAGGCCCCGGCGGCGGTGAGCCCGGAGACGAGGTAGAACACGCCGAAGTGGGTACCGGGCAGCTCCCGGTCCCCGAGTCCGGCCACGAGATCCATGACGAACGGGTTGGCCACGGCGAACCCGAGGGACAGCAGCAGGACGGAGACGACCACCGCCCCGATCCCGACCGGGCCGCGCTGCGCGACGAGCGGCGGCAGGAACGCGGTACCCATCAGCGCCAGCCCCACGGCGACGGACCTGCCGGGGCTCCACCGGTGCCGGCACCAGGCGGTGATCCGGACCTGGAAGCTCAGGCTCAGGACCGTGGCCAGCAGGAACACCCCGCCGACGGCCCGGGGTGTGCCGGTGGCCCGCTCGGCGGCCAGCGGGATCACCAGATACAGCTGGGTGTACAGCGCGAACACCCCGCTCGCGGCCACCGTGAACAGCAGGAACGTGCGGTGCCCGGCCACGGCGCGCCAGTCCCGCCACACCGACTCCGTCCGGCGCGCGACGGGCCGGGCGGGCAGCGCGAACACCTGCGCGATCGTGAGCAGCACGAAGATGCCCGCCGCCCCGCCGGCCACCACCGGGAAACCGACCCCGATCAGGGCGGCGCCGAGCAGCGGACCGGCCAGCGCGCCCGCGTTGGCGAACACCGCGAACCGGGCGAACGCCTCGGCCCGCCGCTCGCCGGCCTCCACGGCCACGTACGCCCGGACGGCCGGGTTGAACAGCGCGCCCGACAGGCCACTGAGGACGGAAGCGATCAGCAGCCCGGGCAGGTTGTCCATGACCGCGAACAGGCCGAAGCCCACGGTGCGCAGCCCGCAGCCCAGGATGATGACGGGGCGCGGCCCCCACCGGTCGGCGAGCGTGCCGCCGAGCAGGAACAGGCCCTGCTGGCTCAGGGTGCGCACGCCGAGCACCAGCCCCACGGCGGTGGCCGCGAGCCCGATCCCGTCGAGGTACCCGGCCAGGAACGGCACCAGCAGGTAGAAGCCGACGTTGACCCCGAACTGGTTGACCAGCAGCACCCGCAGCGGCCAGGACAGCGTCCTCATCGGCGCCGCACCCCCAGCCCGGGCCCGGTGGGCTGGACCAGGGTGCCGTCGGCCCCGCCGATCCCGGCCCACGGGTCCTCGGCGAGCAGCAGGTGCCCGTCGAGGTCCAGCCAGCGGGCGAGGGCCGCGAGGTGCACGGCCGGCGCGACCGACAGCGTGCTGGACGCCAGGCAGCCGAGCATCACGTGCGCGCCCTGCGCGCGGGCCGCCCGGGCCATCGCCACGGCCCCGTCGAGTCCGCCGCACTCCACGAGCTTGATGTTCACGCCGTGCGCGACCCCGGCCAGCAGGGGCACGTCGGCGGCGGTGCGGGCGTCCTCGTCGGCGATCACCGGGATCGGCGAGCGGGCCGCGACCCGGGCGAGTTCCGCCAGATTCCCGTGCTTGACGGGCTGTTCGACGGCGTCGACCCCGTGGCCGGCGAGCGCGTCGAGCATCCGGGCGGCGGTGTCGGCGTCCCAGCCGCCGTTGGGGTCGGCCAGCAGGACCGCGTCGGGCGCGGCGGCCCGCACGGCGGCGACCACCGCCAGGTCCTCAGGTCCGCCCAGTTTGAGCTTCAGGACCCCGAAACCCCGCCCGACCAGTGCGGAAGCCTGGGCCGCCGCCTCCGAGGGACTCTCGAGCCCGATGGTGTACGCCGTCCGGCCCCCCGCGACCGCCGGCACCCCCAGCACCGCGTGCACGGCCCGTCCGGCGGCCCTGCCGAGCAGGTCGTGCGTCGCGGCGTCCACGGCGGCGACCACCGGCAACGCGTCGGGGTACGCCGCGCGCAGCTCCGGCAGCAGCGCCCGCAGTTCCGCCTCGGACCGGCACGCGGTGACCGCCGGGCTCAGTCCTTCGAGGACCGTGCCGATCCCGGCCACGTCGAGCCGGTAGTAGTTGCTGGTCACGACCTCGCCGTACCCGGCGATCCCGTCGTGTTCGATCGCGACCTCGACGGCCCCGCGTTCCGTGGTCACACCCCGGGAGATCCGGAACGGGGTCCGCAGCCGCAGGGTCCGGGCGGTCCAGGTGACCTTCATGCCGACAATCCGCTCGGCAGGGACAGGGGGTCGCGGACGGCCTGACATCGGGTCCAGCGGTCGATCTCGGTGCCGTCGGCGGAGTCCAGTTCCACGGGGGCCGTGGCCGGCAGCGCGTCGAGGAGGCCGTGCCGGGCGCAGTAGTCGTCGTCGAAGATGGTCTGCCAGTACCGCAGCGGGCCGTCCGGGAACACGGCCACCACCTGCTGCCCGGGTCCGGCCGCCGCGACCCAGGCGGCCACCCGGGCCACCGCCCCCGTGCTCCAGCCCCCGGACACGAACGCGTGCCGGGCCAGCCGCCGGCAGGTGTCCACGGCCTCGGCGGGCGCGATCCAGTGCACCTCGTCGAACTCGGCGTAGGCCACGTTGCGCGGGTACACGCTGCTGCCCAGCCCGCGCATCAACCGGGGCCGGGCCGGCTGCCCGAAGATGGTCGAGCCGATCGTGTCCACCCCGACCAGGCGCAGCCCCGGCCACCGGCGGCGCAGGGCGCGGGCGATCCCGGCACTGTGCCCACCGGTGCCCACGCTGCACACCAGCACGTCCACGGGCGGGACCTGCGCGGCCAGTTCGTCGGCCAGGGTCGCGTACCCGGCGGGATTGTCGGGGTTGCGGTACTGGTCGGGCCAGAACGCCCCCGGCAGCTCCCGGCACAGCGCGACCAGCCGGTCCCGGCGCGCCTCCTGCCAGCCCCCGGTCGGGTGCGGCTCGGTGACGACCTCCAGTCGGGCCCCGTGCGCGCGGAGCATGGTCCGCATCACCGGTTCCAGCTCGTTGTCGACGACCAGCACCACCGGGTGGCCCAGCGCCGCCCCCGCCAGGGCCAGGCCGACCCCGAGGGTGCCGCTGGTGGACTCCACGACGGGAGCGCCCGGCAGCAGATCCCCGCGCCTGCGCGCCTCGCGGAGCATGCTCAACGCGGGCCGGGCCTTCATGCCGCCCGCCCCGAGGTACTCCAGCTTGGCGAAGAAACCCGGGTGCGGTCGGGGCAACGGCGTCGTCACCCGCAGCACGGGGGTGTTGCCGACCAGGTCGGCGAGACAGTCGGCGCGGTGGTTCACGAGCTTCCCTTCGAGGGGTAGTGGTGCAGGGTGGTCGGCCCGCCGTCGAGCCAGAAGAACGGGTACGGCTCGGCGGACAGCGCCGTCACGCCCCAGCCGAGGAACTCGCGCGCGACGGCACTGCCGGTCTGGGCGAACACGACGAGCGGGACGCCGGTGTCCCGCGCGTGGTCGAGCAGCCCCTCGAACGTGCCGTTGCCGAGCGTCATCCCGGACACCAGCAGCGCCCCGGCGGTGTCCAGCGGGGCGGCGGTGAGCACCGGCTCGTCCCACTCGGTCACGCCGCCCTTGAGGTCGCAGGGCAGGTAGGCCAGTCCCTTGTCCCGCAGCGCGTGCAGCAGCGAGTTGACGACGCCGATCACGGCGACCGGCCCGCCGAGGTCCGCCGGCAGCAGGTCCACGACCGCGCGGGCCCGGGCCGTGGACTTGGCCAGCGAGTCCCCGGCGGGCAGCGTGCGGGCCACCGCGTCCGGGTCGGTGCCGAAGGGCCTGCGGTCCATCAGGTACGCGTCGAGGGTGGCGACCCGCACCGCGCGCGACGGGTGCTCCAGGAGCGCGCGGACCGGACGGCCGAGGGCGGCGAACACCTCCTCCTCGCGCAGCTCGCCCGGTTCGACGGAGCACGCGCCGACGGCCGAGCCGACCCGGACGCAGACCACCTCGTTGCGGTAGCCGGTCTGGCGGCCGGGGTGGTGGGCGCCCTGGCGGGTGCTGAAGGCGACGGTGACGGGGGTGTCGAGGCCGTCGCCGGGGGCCGCGAGGGTCCGGTCGAGGAGCTCGTCGACGCTACGCATAGTCGATCCCGATACATCCGACCAGCGCGGCGGCCCGGGCGGCGGCCGCCTCCGGGGTGCCGGAGACGGTCATCACCCGCCCGGCGTACCCGTTGTTGTCGTCCGTGGCCACCAGGTCCTGGCCGGCGGCGACATCGATCTGCCACTCGACCACGTCCGCGTCGGCGGGCCGGTCCGCGCCGGTCACCGCGCGCACCCGGCCCGTCCGGGACGGCACCAGGAACGCGATCGCGGCCCCGCCCACCCCGGTGTCGCGCACCGTCAGATCGGGATCGAACCCGAGAACCACATCCAGGTACGCGCCCGGCAGGTCGACCCCCGTCACCCGGCGGACCAGTTCGGTGATGGAGTTGCCGGCGGGCCGCAGGTTGACCTCGACCACGTACGGCCCGCGCGCCGTCAGCTTCACCTCGGTGTGCGCCACGGCCCGGTCCACCCCGAGCGCCGCCAACGCGGCCAGCGCCGACCCGACGGCGGCCTCCCGGTCCGCGGCCGGCACCGGGGCGGGGAACGCGTGCCCGGCCTCCACGAACGAGGTCGCCCCGGTGATCGCCTTGTCCGTGACCCCCACCACGGTGGTGGCCCCGGCAACGGTCACGGACTCCACGCTCACCTCCGGGCCGACCAGGAACTCCTCGACGAGCACGGTGGCGTCGCGCGCCTGGCCCCGCGCGTTGACCGGGAACCCGGCCAGCGCCTCGTACGCGGCCCGCAGCCCGGCCTCGTCGTCGGCCCGGCGCACGTACATGCCCGCGCACAGGTCGACGGGTTTGAGTACCACCGGGTAGCCGACATCCGCCGCCGCCCGGGCGGTGTCCTCCCAGGTCACGGCCGTCGCGTACCCGGGGGTGGGCAGGCCGGCGTCCGCCATCACGCGCCGTGCGACGTGCTTGCGGTGCGCGCGGTGCACGGCGGCGGGGTCGCACCCGGGGAGCCCGAGGTGCCGGGCGAGGGTGGCGGCGGTCTCCAGGTAGTAGTCGCAGGAGCTCAGTACCCCGTCGAAGGGGGTGTCGCGGTGTGCCCTCTCGGCGGCGGCCCGGACGGTGGCCGGATCGTTGGTCTCGGCCGTGAGCACGGACTTCGCGCCGAGCAGCGGATGCTCGCCGGGACCCCGCCAGGATCGCAGGTAGTGGTCGAGATTCCGGGTCAGGAACGTGAACTCGTGGCCGGCTTCGGCGATCGAGCGGGGCAGGAGCCGGCTCATCGCCCCGACCCAGCTCTCCACGACCAACAGGTGGGCCATCATCGCTCCGTTTCGGCAGGTGGTGCGGGGTTGCCCCAGACACTAGACTGAAATGATAATCATTTGCAACTGGCGGTCAGTGTCGACCCGGGGTCGACCGTATGATCCATTCAGGAGAGAGGAGTGAGGCGAGGCTAAGTCCCGTGCGGCGCCGAAACAAGGAGTTGCCGCCGTTACAGATTTGTTATTTGCGGACATACAACTGCGGTATGGCGTTCACTCACGTCTGATCTTGGGGCGTCCGCCTATTGTCGACTCATTCTCCGAGGGGATAATTTCGTGGAACAATCGCTCGACTGGGACGCCGGCGGCATCATCGCCGTGGACCAGACCGCCCTTCCCGACGCCCTCCGGATCCTCCGGCTGACGACCGTCGACGCGGTGATCGACGCCATCGGACGGCTCGCGATCCGGGGCGCCCCCGCGATCGGACTGGCCGGCGCGCTCGGCGTCGCCCTCGCCGCGCACCGCACCACGGACCTCGCGGCGGTGCGGGCCGACGCCGCCCGACTGGCCGCCGCCCGGCCCACCGCCCGCAACCTCGCCTGGGGCGTCGAACGTGCCCTGACCAGGCTCTCCGACGGTCCGGAGGCTGTGCTCGCCGAGGCGCTGACCATGGTCGACGAGGACGAGGCGACCAACCGGGCCGCCGCCGCGCGAGCCGCCGACATCGTCCGGGCGGTCTGTCCGCGCCGTCCGTTGCGGCTGCTCACACACTGCAACACCGGCCGGTTCGCCACCGCCGGCTGGGGCACGGCCCTCGGCGCGATCCGCGAACTGGCCGCCGCCGGCGAGGTGGAGTCCGTGCTGGCCACCGAGACCCGGCCCCTGTTGCAGGGCGCGCGACTGACCACCTGGGAACTGCGGGAAGCGAATATTCCTCATTACCTCTGCGTCGATTCCGCGGCGGCGTCCGCGATGGCCCGGGGAATGATCGACGCGGTACTCGTCGGGGCCGACCGGATCGCGCGCAACGGCGACACCGCCAACAAGATTGGCACCTATTCGCTCGCGCTCGCCGCCGCCCGGCACGGCATTCCGTTCCTTGTCGTCGCGCCGGAGTCGACGGTGGACGAGACCCTCGCGGACGGGTCGGCCATGGTGATCGAGGAGCGGGCCGCCGAGGAGGTGACCGGGCACGCCGGCCGGCGCACGGCCCCCGAGGGGACGGCCGTCTACAACCCGGCGTTCGACGTCACGCCGGCCGACCTGATCACCGCCGTGGTCACCGAGAGCCGCCTCGTGATCGGCCCGGACCGGCAGCGGGGCACCGGGGAGCCGGGTACCGGGACCGGCCCGGCTACCGGGGTCACCTCGGCGGCGGGGTCCACGCCGTCGGTCAGCCCGGTTCCGGCCCGGGGTCCGGCTCCGGTGGGCGGGTCCGATCAGGATGTGGCCGAGGAGCTCGTCCGGCTGGCGTGGGTGCTGCACCGCCGCGGCTGGATGGACGGCACCGCCGGCAACCTGTCCGCCCGCGCCGCCCACCCCGACCACGTCCTGATCACCGCCAGCGGCCGTTCCAAGGACACCCTGACCACCCGCGACCTCGTCACCGTGCACGCCGGTACCGGCCGCCCGACCAGGGAGAACGGCCCCCGTCCCTCGGCGGAGACCGCGATCCACGCCGCCGTGTACCGCACCGTGCCCGGCTGCGGCGCGGTCGTGCACGCGCACCCGCCCCACGCGACGGCGCTCGCCGCCCGGGCCGCCGCCTCCGGGCACACCGAACTGCACTTCGCCGACTTCGAGATCATCAAGGGCCTCGGCGTGCCCGACCCGTCCACCGTCACGATCCCGGTGTTCCCCAACTGGCCCGACGTGTCCCGGATCGGCGCGGACGTCGCCGCCCACCTCGCCGCCGCCGGCCCGGACACCGCCCCCGTCCTGCTGATCGGCCACCACGGCGCGACGGCCTGGGGCCCCACCCCCGACGCCGCCCGCAACCGCCTCGAATCTCTCGAGGCCCTCTGCCGGCTGACCCTGCTCACCGCACCTGGAGCCCAGACATGACCCTGCTGACCGTCCTCTCCGCCCCCTCCGGCCAGGACCCCGCAACCTCGCCCGGAGGCGCGCCCCACACCGGTGCGCGGGTCCTGCTCCGGACCGACGACCCGCACCGGATCAGCGCCGAACTCGCCGCCCTCGGCATCGGCTTCGAACGCTGGGCGGCGACGGCCACCCTCGCCCCCGACGCGGGCCAACCCGAGATCCTCGCCGCGTACGCCGCCGACGTCGCCCGCCTGACCGCCGACGGCGGGTACCGCCTGGTCGACGTCGTCCGGATGCGTCCCGACGAGTCCGACCCGACCTGGCCGGAGCGCGCCGCGGAGGCCCGCAACCGGTTCCTCGCCGAGCACACCCACGACGAGGACGAGGTCCGGTTCTTCGTGGAGGGCCAGGGCTGCTTCTACCTGCACGTCGGCGACCGGGTGTACGCCGTGGTCTGCCGCGCCGGCGACCTGCTGTCCGTACCCGCCGGCACGACGCACTGGTTCGACATGGGCGCGCGCCCCGAGTTCTGCGCGATCCGGTTCTTCCAGAAGGAGGACGGCTGGGTCGGCCACTTCACCGGGGACCCGATCGCGAGCCGGCTCCCGTACCTGGACGGCCTGCTGGGCGAGACCGGGCGGGAGACGGCGGCGGGTCCGGCGACACCCGCCGGTCCGGGACCGGTGGCCGCCACCCGGGGCGGGTCCGCGTGATCACCGCGGTCGTGCTCGACATCGAGGGCACGACGAGTTCGGTGCGCCACGTGCACGACCACCTGTTCCCGTACTCCCGCGCCCACCTGCCCGACCTGCTGCACGAGCCGTCGCCGCAGGTCCGGGCGCTGTTCGACGAGGCGCGGGCGCTCGCCGACCGGCCGGGGGCCACCGACGCGGAGGTGCTCGACATCCTCCGGGACTGGATCGACCGCGACGTCAAGGCGCCGCCGCTGAAGGGGTTGCAGGGCATCCTGTGGTCACACGGGTACGCGGCGGGGGAGCTGACCGGCCATGTCTACCCGGACGTGCCCCCCGCGCTGCGGTCCTGGGTCGACGCCGGGCTCGGGGTGCACATCTACTCCTCGGGCTCCACGCTCGCCCAGGCCGACTGGTTCCGGCACAGCGACCAGGGCGACCTGCTGCCCCTGCTCGGCGCGCTGTTCGACACCCGCAACACGGGGCCGAAGGGCGACGTGGCCTCGTACCGGGCGATCAGCGCCGCGCTGGGTACCGGTCCGGCCGCGTTGCTCTTCGCCTCCGACAGCCGCGCCGAGCTGGACGCGGCGCGGGCCGCCGGCTGGCACACGGTCGGCGTGCACCGCCCGGGCGACCCGGCCCCCGACCCGGGCCCGCACCGCTGGGTCCCCGACTTCACCACCCTGCTGACCCCCTGAAACCTCATCCGGGTACGACGTCCCGCAGCGTCACGGCGTCTCCACGGTGAACTCCGTCCGGACCGGGGCCGGCCGTAGCAGCGCCAGGTAGACCGGGCACCGCTCCTGCCACAGGTCGAACAGCCGCCGCAGCCGGTCCGCCGGCTCGGACGACACGACGTGCACCTCGATGGCGAGGTCGGCCAGGTCCGGGGCGGCGTCGGCCATGCCCAGCAGCCCACGGGCGTCGGAGGCGCACCGGGCGACGGCGGTCACCCGGTCGAGCTTCAGGCCGAGCTGCGGCGCGAGCGTGTCGTGCAGGAACGCCACGGCGCAGCCGGCGAGCGCGCCGAGCAGGTAGGCCGTGGGGCTGGGGGCCGCGTTGCCGCCGCCGAGCGCGGGCGGCAGGTCCGCGTCCCAGGTGAAGGCCCCGGCGGAGAGCCGGGCCCGCCCGTCGACCAGGGCGGCCGTGACGGCAGGGGCGGACCGGGCCGAGTCGGGCTCGGCCCCGAACCGCAGGATGGTGGTTTCGATCGCGCTGGCTGACATGCGACACCCGCTTCGTCGTCGGCCCCCGGGCCGGGGACCACCTGCTCCTCACGGTAGGAGCCGGGCCGCCGCCCGGGATCCGTGCCGGCACCCAACCCGCCCGACCCGTCCCACGCCCGCATGGCGGCTGACACGCAGCCCGACCGAACACGGGTGCGTGCCCGAGGCCTTGCGGTGCCGGCTACGCGAGGCCGCGGCGGACCAGGTCGGCGACGGCGGCGGTCCGGGCCGCCCGGCCGCTGACCCCGAGTTTGAGGTACGCGTTGGACAGGTGCCGCTCGACGGTCCGCACGCTCAGCCGGAGCTCCCCGGCCACGCCCGCGTTGTCCAGCCCGGTCGCGGCCAGCCGGAGGATCTCGACCTCCCGCGCCGTCAACGCGTCCGCCCCGAACCCGGGAGCCGCCCCGGATCCTGCCCGGGAACGTGCCCCGGCGGCCGGCGGTGCCGCGCGCCGGTCGGGCTCGACGAACTGCGCCACCTCGGCCCGGAACTCCGGCCACGCGGGCTCGTCGGCCAGCAGGATGTGGTTGTCGCTGTCGAGCGGTACCAGGCGGGCGGCCGGGATCGACGACGCCATCAGTCGGGCCTCGTCGTACGGGACCATCAGGTCGCCGCGCGCGTGCAGGACCAGGGTCGGCACGTCGACCAGGGGCAGCAGGCCGGTGACGTCGACGTTCTGGCGTTCGGCGCGCAGCCGGGCCGCGTTCTCCGCGGACGTGGACTTCCGTTGCAGGGCGTCGACCCAGCGCATCTGCTCCTCGGTGGCGCCCGGGATGAGCAGGTTGGTGAACACCCGGCGGAACACGGAGTCCGGCCGGGCCCAGCCGACCCGGATCATGCTGACGAACGTCTCGATGAGTTCCTTGTCCTCGGGCGTGCGCACCGTGGCCGCCGCCGTGCCGTACAGCAGCAGCCGGGTCACCCGCTCCGGGTGGTCGACCGCGTACGTGATCGCGGCCGGGCCGCCCTGCGACATGCCGACCAGCGCGAACCGGTCCAGCCCGGCCGCGTCGACCACCGCGCGCAGGTCACCGACCCGGGCCCCCAGCGAATAGTCCGAGATGTCCCAGTCGGACAGGCCGTAGCCGCGTTCGTCGTACCGGATGACGGTGCACAGCGCGCCCAGATCGGCGAGGAAGTGCCGCCAGACGGGGCTCTGCCAGTCGTGTTCGAGATGGCTCAGCCAGCAGGCGGCGAGCACGAGCGGCGGGCCCTGACCGTGCACGGCGTACGCCAGCCGGGTGCCGTCCGGGGCCCGGCAGAACCGGACCTGCTGCCCACCCGAACCGCCGGGGGAGGCCGCGGCGCTGTGACCAGGGCTCGGCATAGCCGCATCGTAGCCGCTCCCGGGCCCGCCCGGCCCCGGTCAGGCCCGGTCGGAAACCCGCCGGGCCCCTCAGCCGCGCGGGTGCCGACCGGCCGACCGGATCCGCCGACCGACGGTCCGGCCGGCCGCGCCCCGGTACCCGATGATCAGCTTGTGACCTGGGCTCCGATGGGGCACGATCTTGCCGTGCGACGGACTTCCCGGTACGCGTTGGCCTGGCTCGTCACGACAGCCCTCGCTGTCACCCTGTCCTGGGTCGGCATCCAGGGCGCCCTCGACCGGACCGTGGGCACCTACGACGCCGCCGACGTCACCCTGCCCGTCGCCACCCAGCAGGTCGTCCGGCTGACCGTGCCGACCCCCACCCCGTCCGCCTCGCCCTCACCGTCGCGCACCCCGAGCCCGACCCCCCGCAAGGCCACCCCCACGCCGCCCGCGCCCTCGACGCAGCCCGTGCCGCACAAGACCGGTCAGGTGTACCGGATCGACTCCGACGGCGGCTCCGTCCGGATCTCCTACACCTCCGGCGACGTGTGGATGGTCGACGACGAGCCCGGCCGGGGCTACACCACCACGGTCGAGCGGCGCAGCCCCGCGTGGGTGATCGTCCGGTTCACCGCCGCGCAGAACCGCTCGACGATCTCCGCGTACTGGTGGAACGGCCCGTACGCGGAGGTCACCGATGAGCGGCACTAGACCATGAGACGCAGCTACGTACTCGTGGCGCTCGCGGTCACCTCGCTCGTGGCCCTGGCCTTCGCCCTCCCGCTGGCGTTCCTGGTCCGGATCGCCGCCCACGACCGCGCCGTGCAGGGCGCCGAACGCCGGGCCGCGTCCATCGCGCCGGTCCTCGCCGTCACCGCCGAGCCGCCGGTCGTGACGTCCGCGCTGCACCGGTCCCGGGTCCGGGGCGTCGCCGTGGTCCTGCCCGACGGGACGGCCATCAACCCGGTGCACGCGCCCGCCGAGGCCGTCGACCGGGCCCGGGAGTCCAAGCGCGGCGCGCAGCTCGACGTGGCCGGCGGCGTGGTCCTGCTCCGCCCGGTCGCGCACCCCGACGGCCGGGTCGCGGTCGTCGAGGCGTACGTCCCCGCCGCCGAGCTCGACTCCGGGGTCCGCACCGCCTGGCTCATCCTCGCCGCGATCGCGCTCGCCCTGGTCGGCAGCTCGGTGCTGCTCGCCGACCGGCTGGCCGGGGACGCCGTCCGGGCGACCAGGGATCTGACCGCCGCCGCCCGGCGGATGTCGGACGGGGACCTGACGGCGCGCGCCGACCCGACCGGGCCGGCGGAGATCGGCGCGCTCGCGGGCGCGTTCAACACCCTCGCGGAGGCGTTCGAGGCGCGGCTCGTGGCCGAGCGCGAGTTCGCCGCCGACCTGTCGCACCGGTTGCGGACCCCGCTGACGGCCGTGCGGCTCAACACCGAGACCCTGCCGGCGGGCGAGGACAAGTCCCGGCTACAGGCGGCCACGGCGGACCTGGAACGCGAGGTCAGCGCGGTGATCCAGCAGGCCCGGCGGCCGTACCCGACCGCGCACCTGCGCTGCGACCTCGCGGCGGTGCTGACCGCCCGGGTCGCCTTCTGGACCCCGCTCGCCGAGGACCAGGGCCGCCCCTGGGACATCGCGCCCGTCGACGGGCCGCTGACCGTGGCGATCGGGGCCGACGACCTCGCCGACGCGCTGGACACCGTGATCGGCAACGTCTTCCAGCACACCCCGGAGGGCACGGCCTGCAAGATCTCCGTGGCCTCGGACGGACCCCGCATCCTGGTACTCGTCGCCGACGCCGGCCCCGGCATCCCCGACGCGGAGGCGGCCGTCGAACGCGGCACCAGCGGGGGCTCCTCGACCGGGCTGGGCCTGGACATCGCGCGCCGGGTCGCCCGGTCCACGGGCGGGGAGCTCACGATCGGCGTCGGTCCGCTCGGCGGCGCGCAGGTGGGGCTGTCGCTCGGCCTGGTCCCGCTGCCGCGCCGGTCCCGGCCGGGCGACGTGGGCTACCGCAGTGCCTGGGACCGCCTGCTCCGCCGGGGCCGGCACCGCTAGGGACCGGCCCCTCGCGCGGGCCCGCCGGCCCTACTTCTTCGGGAGCAGGGTGAGCGCCTGCCGGGCGAGCTGACTGGCCGGTCCGTCGAACTCGGCGCGCGGCCGCGGTTCGGCCGTACCCGCGTTGGTGAGGGTGATCCGCAGGCACAGGTTCCCGTGCACCGCCGCGAGGGTGTACTGGGAACTGCGACCCGGTTCGGGCCGGTACACGTAGGCCGCCTCGACGCCGACGTCCGGCACGGGGCCGGCGTCCGTGGCGTCCCCGCCGGACGTGGCGGTCACGTAGGTGCTCCGCGCGCTCTCCTGGTTGGGGAACACCGTCGCGTTGATCCCGACGACCAGGACCGAGGTCGTCCCAGGGACCATCAGGGTGGCCGTGCAGGTGGTCATCGCGGCGCTGCCCATGTCCCTGGGGTCGCTCGGGATCGGCCCACTGACCATCAGGCTGGCGAGCGCGCGGACCGGGGCGAAGTCCATCCCCGTGCACAGGTTGACCCTGTGGTCGTAGGTCGGGCCGGCGGGGCTCTTGCCGACCCTGCCGGGCTGGGGACTCGCGGAGGTGGTCGGCCCGATCCCGACCAGGGACCTCGCCCGGTCGGGGAACGCCCAGTAGACGCCGCCGACGACGAGCGACACCACGAGGAGGGTACCGGCGACCGCGCGGGCCTTGCCTCGCCTCCTGGGGGCGACCGACGGGCCGCGCGTCTTCACCGGGGCGGACTCCGGGGCCGTCTCCGGGGAGAAGGCCGACTCCGACACCTCCTGAGCCGTCTTCGAGGGCGCGCGGCCCGGCGCGGGCGGCGAGGCCGGGGCCACCACACGCGGAGACCCGGCCCGAGCAGGAACGCCGGGATCCGCGACGGGGGACCGCACCACCGCGTGGGCCGGCCCGGCGCTCCCGTCCACCCGCGTCCCGTCGCTCCAGACCGGGGACGGCGCCGCCTGCTCCTGCCACCCGGCCCCCACCGCGTGCAGCGCCCCCTCGGCCACGACGAGTTCCGGCTGCTCCAGGGCCGTCGGCGCGACCCCGGTCACCTGGTGCAGCACGGTCGCGACGAGCGGCGTCCGGGTCGAGCCGCCGACGAGGAACAGGCCCGCGAGCCGGTCGCCGCCGCCGTGCGCCCGGACCACCGTCGCGGCCAGCTCCGCCGACCGGGTCAGCGCGCCCCGGGCCGCGGCCTCGAACTCCTCCCGCCCGACCTGGAGGTCACGGCCGACGGACGGCAGCAGGACCGACGCGTTGGCCTGCCGCGACAGTGTCTCCTTCGCGGCACGCGCGTCGTCCCACAGCGCCCGGAACGCCCGCCTGTCCGCCATCGTGGCGGGCCGGGTGAGACCCGACCAGGCGACCGGGTCGACGTGGCCGGCCAGCAGGTCCACCACGACGGCGTCGAGGTCGAGCCCGCCGAAGTCCGGCATGCCCTCCACGGCGGCGACCTCGTACCCGTCCGGGGTGCGGCGGACCGCGCTGACGTCCAGGGTGCCGCCGCCGAGGTCGTACACGACGACGACCTGGCCGGGGCCGACCCGGTGGCCGAGAACGGTCGCGAAGTACGCGGCGGCGGCGACCGGCTCCGGCACGAGCCGGGGGCGCGGCAGGCCGGCCGCCTCCGCGGCGGTGACCAGGACGGTGCGCCGGAACGCCGCCCACCCGGCCGGGTAGGTGAGCACCACGTCGCCGGGGAGTTCGCCGGCCACCCGGGTGGCCTCCTCGGCGACGGCGCGCAGGGTCGCCGCGATCAGGTCGGTGACCGGGACGGAACGGTCGCCCAGCAGTACCGAGCCGTCGGTGACCCGGCGCTTCGGGTTGGGCTCGTACCGGGCCGGGTCGGCGCGGGCCGCGCGCTCCGCGTCGCGCCCGGTGACCAGCCGGCCGTCGGGGGCCGCGAACACCGCCGACAGCAGCAGCGGCGACGAGTCGAACAGCAGCGTCCGGGTCCGGCCGTCGGGCCAGCGCAGCACCGCGACGGTGTGGGAGGTGCCGTAGTCGACGCTCAGCCGGAATCCGTTCACGCCCGGGAGTGTACTGTCCCGTAAAAGCCACAGACGGCCATGAATGTCCCGGCTGGGGGAGGCCGGGTGGGCGCCGCCACCGGCCACCCCCGACGGTCAGCCGCCGACGGGCGCCGGCGCGGCCGGGACGTGCCCGTTGCGGGGCGTGCGGACGACCCACGCCAGCACCGGCCCGGTGGCCAGGGCGGTCGCGACGAACACCCCGGCGAGTACCCACCAGCCCCAGCCACCCGTCTGGATCGCCAGGAACGTCAGCGCCACGGGCCCGACCATCCGCCCCACGCTGCCGACGGTCTTCTGCGCGCCCCCGTACGCGCCGCGCTGGTCGGCCGGCGGGATCTCCGTGGTGAACAGCCACTGCGCCGCCGAGCCCCACAGCTCGGTGGCGGTGATCAGCGCGACCGCGAGGGCCAGGACGGCGACGGTGACCCAGCCGTGGGTGCGCCCGCTGAGCGCGAGGACGGGGCAGGCGACCGCCGTGGCCAGGGCGGCCCACCGCAGGAGGCGGGTGGAGCCGGCGACCGTGTCGGCGCTGCGGGTCGCACGGACCTGGAGCAGTACCGCCAGGACGGTGTTGAACGCGAACAGGGCGCCCAGGGCGGGTTTGGGCACGTCGGTGTGCGTGATCGCCCACAGTGGCATGATCTCGTTGAAGATCAGGCCGCTCCACCAGATCACGGCGAGGACGGTGGACAGGGCGAGGTACGGCCGGTCGCGCAGGACGCCGAGCGGGTGGGCGCGGGCCCGGGAGGTGCGGGCCACGACCACGTCCGGCATCCGGGATACGACGAGGGCGTTGGCGAGGAGGCCGACCGCGTTGACCAGGACCATCGCCACCAGGGCGCCGTCGGTGTCGAACGCGAGGGCGACGGCGCCGACGCCGGCCCCGATCGTGAAGCCGATGTTGAGGTACGCGCGCATGAACGCCATGGACCGCACCCGGCTCTCGGCGGGCAGCGCGGCGGCGACGTACACGTGCCGGCCGGCGCCCGCGAGCGACTCGGCCACGGAGGTGGCGACGAGGACCGCGAGGAACGCCCAGAAGCCCCGGGCGAGCGGGTAGCAGGCGAAGCACAGTGCCTCGACCACGGCCCCGATCACCCAGGCCCGCTTCCCGCCGAGCCGGTCGGCCAGGTGCCCGAGGGGCAGGGAGCCGACCAGGCCGACGAGTCCGACCAGCGAGAACCCGATGCCGATCTGCACCGGTGACAGTCCCACCATGTGGGTGAAGAACACGACGCTGCCGGTGAGGAAGGTGCCGCTGCCCACGGCGATCAGGGCGGACTGGAACGCGAGGGTGCGTGCCAGTCCGCTGGGTGGCAGGAGCCGTGTCAACCGTGCGTTCATCCCCGTCATGGCCCGAATCCAACCAGCGGGCCCCCACCGCCCGCGACCCCGTCACCCCGAGGGGCAGGTCCGCAAAACACAACACTTCATCGGGTACCGGTCAGTCCAGTGACCAGTTCCACTCGCCTTGTCCCGGTCGGGTCAGGGGGCCGCGAGCCGGAAGCCGACGCCGCGCACCGTGTGCAGGTACCGGGGCTGCGACGCCGTCTCGCCCAGCTTGCGGCGCAGCCAGGACACGTGCACGTCCACGGTCTCCCCGCCGCCGGCGAACGGCTGCCGCCACACGTCGTTGAGGAGCTCCTGCCGGCTGATCACCCGCCCCTGCCGCTCGGCCAGGTACGCCAGCAGGTCGAACTCCATCCGGGTCAGTTTCAGCGGTACCCCGTCGAGGGTGGCCTGCCGGGTGGCCCGCGACACCCGCAGCCCGCCGACCGTGAGCACGTCCTCGGTGGTGGCCCCTGAACGGCGGAGCACCGCCTCTATCCGGGCCCCGAGCTGCTCGGCGGAGAAGGGCTTGATCAGGTAGTCGTCGGCCCCGGCGCGCAGCAGGCGGACGACCTCCACGTCGGTGTCGCGGGCGGTGGCGACGACGACCGGCACCCGGGAGACGCCCCGGATCATGCCGAGTACGGCCTCGCCGTCGATGTCGGGCAGGCCCAGGTCGAGGACGACCAGGTCGGCGGGCCACGACACGACCTGGGGCAGCGCCTCGGTCCCGCCGCCGTACGCGCGGACGGTGTGGCCGGCCGCGGTCAGGGCCTTGGCGAGAGCGAGGCGGATCTGGGGCGCGTCCTCGACGATCAACACTCGGGCCATGGCGCGAACATACCGTGCCACGGCCCGAGCGCGATGGGGCCCCGGTACCCCATAAGCAGTGCTTTGCGTGCTCTTAAGGTAGTGGCGTCACCGGCGCCGCTCACCGGCCACGGTTTCGGCGACCCGGGCGGCCGAGGTGCCGAGGCCCGCGGGGCCGGGCGGCACGAACACCCCGGGTCCGCTCCGCCCCGTCGGCTCGACCGCCACGGAACCGGCACCGACCGGCACCGGCGGATCCGCGACGACCCCGGGCCGCTCCGGCGCGGACGGCCGCTCGGGCACCGGGTTCCGCGCCGGCACGGAGAGGGCGCGGTGCACCGGCACGTGCCCCGTCACCGGAGGCCTCCAGGGCTCGGGGACCTCGGGCACGGCACCCCCGTGCTGCCCCGCCAACCACTCCGGCCGGTACCGGTCCACCGACCGGTGCCACTCCAGGATCCCGGCCATCCAGTCCTTGAGCTCCTCGGCGTAGGTGGTCAGCACCGCGCGGACGTCCCCGGACAGGTCCAGGTCGTCGAACATGGCCGGCAGTTCCACCTCGACGATGTGCTCGAACTGCAGCATCCGCTCGGTCATCAGGTTGTTGACCACGTCGCGGGCGCGTTCCCGGTCGCAGCCGAGGAAGTTCTGCATCACGTAGACGAGGTTGTGCACCTCGCCCTCGTACTGGATCTCCTTCTGGTAGGAGAACACGTCGTTGACGAAGCACGCGTAGTCCTGCGCGGAGTTGTCGAGCTGGCGCATGACCCGGTTGTCGTAGATCCCGGCGGGTACCAGGTTGCCGTGCGCGATCCGGGCCAGCCCCATGGTCAGGTCGGAGCCGAACGTGGCCCGGCGCATCTCGACGTAGTCGACGGGGTCGGGCACCCGGTTCTGCGCCTGGTTGGCCAGCTCCCAGATCCAGGACGCGGTCATGTCCTCCACGGCCGTGCGGAACTGCCGGCGGGCGGGCATGGACATCGGGCCGGCGGTGCGCCGCCACAGGTCGGCGAGCCCGCGTTCGACCGGGGTGACCGGTTCGGGAACCGGGCCCAGGTCCAGGGGCATGAACAGCGCGAACCGGGCATTCTGCGCCTTGGCCCCGACCAGGTTGCGGCTGGTGCCGTAGAGGGCGGGGAACAGGTCGTCGCCGTACGTGCCCCAGCTCAGCCAGTCCGTGGACAGGTTCAGCTCGTCGAGGTCGGAGTGGGCGTGGATCATCGCGGCGCAGTACGCCAGGTCGTAGGCGCGGAACCGTTCGGCGTTCCACACCCCGCCGCCGGGGACGCCGGGCACGGACTCGTACATGCCCATCTCCTCGGCCCAGGCCGCGCCGTGCCGGCGGGCCTCGGGGAGGTGCGGGCTGACCGGGAAGGCGTAGGGCATGTAGAACTCGGGCAGCGGCAGGTGGCCGGGCTCGCGGAGGGCGGGCACGTCGGAGTGCTGGGCGCGGCGGCGTTCGAGCCCGAGCGTGCCCGGGGTGATCCGCAGCCCGTCGGTGCCGATGCCCTTCGGCCCGCCGAGCACCGGGGCCGCCGAGTTGACGTTCTTGTTCATGTACCGGCTGGACCGGGCATGCCACTCGTGCCCGCCGGCCTGCCAGTCCTGCAACCCCTTGACGTACAGCCCGACGGCGAGCTGGTCGTCGGGGGTGGTGCCGTTCTCCGCGAACATGATCGGGACCTCGGTCAGCGCCGTGTTCTCGAACTGCTGCAACCGGGACGTGATCAGGCTGTTGGTCAGGTCGGCGGCCTCCTGGGTGGACACTCCCAGGAACGTCTCCAGCACCAGGACCGCGTTGGAGTTCTCGCCCTCCTCCTGCACCTCGCGCTGGTAGGAGAAGAGGTCGTTGCGCAGGTGCACGGCGTCGGAGAACGTGTCGCGCAGCACGCGCAGGGGCCGCAGCCCGGCGAGCCGGTCGGGGATCTCGGCGCCGGCGGCGACCTCCACCAGGTTCGCCGACCACGGGGCGCCACCCACCCGGCGGCGCATCTCCACGTACTCCATCGGGTTGGCGATCCGGTGCCGGTTGATGTTGTCGAGTTCCCACATGGACTCGACCATCAGGTTGTGGGTGGAGAGGGTGAACCGTTCGCGCCAGTCGTCGGTCATCTTCGGCACGGTGCGCGCCCACAGGTCCGCGAGGCCCGCCTCGGCCGGGTTCTCCGGTTCCGGGGGCGTCTGGCCGGGGGCGGTCATGAACAGGTCCAACCGGTCCAGGTACGCCTGCGCGCCCTTCATGTCCCCGTTGTACTTGAACAGCTCGAGGAAGTGGTCGTCGAAGAAGAACACCCACACGTACCAGTCGGTGATCAGGTCGAGTGTCGCCTCGTCGCAGTCGGGGTGCGTGTAGGCGCACATCAGCGCGTAGTCGTTGGCGCTGAGTTTCGCCTGGTCCCAGACGAGCTTTCCGGTCGGGCCGTGCGCGTCGAGCATGCCCAGTTCCGCGGCCCACGCGTCCGAGTGGCTCCGGGCGTGCTCCTCGTGCGGGTTCCGCCGGGCCGGGTAGGGCATGTAGAAGTCGGGCAGGGCGAACGGCTCCACGGCCGCCTCCGTTCTGGCTCTGCGTCCGGGCCGCCGTGCGGGACGTGTCCACCCACGACTGTGCCCGCGCCGACTGCCAGGAACCGGGTACACCTAAGGCTTATTTGCCCTGAATCTTCATAGTTCTATCGCGCACTCCCCGGTTACACAACCCCCACGGGGGCGCAGAGCGACGGGCCAGACCGGTATCCGACACTTCCGACTAGGCGGCCAGTTCCCGGAAGAACGCCCGGATGTCGGCGACCAGCGCCTCCGGCTGCTCCATCGCCGGGAAGTGCCCGCCACGCTCCTGCGGCGTCCAGCGCACGATGTTGTCCGTGCGCTCCGCGAGGTGCCGCAACGGGATGAAGTTGTCGCACGGGAAGTCGGCCAGCGCGGTCGGGGTCGTCGAGGGCTCGGGCGGCCGGCCGTAGTAGTCGGCGTGCGCGCGCTCGTAGTAGATCCGGGCGGAGGAGCCGGCGGTGCCGGTCAGCCAGTACAGCATCACGTTGGTGAGCAGGTGGTCGCGGTCGATCGGGCTGCTCGGGTCCGTCCACTCCCGGAACTTCTCCGCGATCCATGCCAGCTGGCCGACCGGCGAGTCCGTCAGGCCGTACGCGAGGGTCTGCGGCCGGGTGGCCTGGATGTCGGCGTACCCCTGCCGGTCGCGCAGCCACGCCCGCATTCGCGCCCAGGAGGCCAGGGTGCGGTCGCGTTCGGCGAAGCTCAACGCGGCCAGTTCGGCGGCGGTCGGCTCGGCCGTCGCGCCGGCCCCGGGCAGCAGGTTCAGGTGCACCCCGAACACGTTGCCGGGTCGGACGCGGCCGAGTTCCCGGGAGATGGCCGCGCCCCAGTCGCCGCCCTGGGTGCCGTACCGGTCGTAGCCCAGCCGGGCCATCAGCTCGCCGAACGCCGCGGCCACCCGGCGGAACTCCCACCCCCGCTCGACGGTCGGCCCCGAGAACCCGAACCCGGGGATGCTCGGCAGCACCAGGTGGAACGCGTCCGCCGGGTCGCCGCCGTGCGCGCGCGGATCGGTCAGCGGCCCGGCGACGTGCGCGAACTCAGCGATCGAACCCGGCCAGCCGTGTGACGAGCGGGGTCGCGTCCGGCTCGGGGGAGCGGAGGTGCGCGAAGTGCACGTTCGCCCCGTCGATCGTGGTGGTGAACTGCGGCCACGCGTTCAGGGCGGCCTCGGCGGCGCGCCAGTCGTAGCCGTGCCGCCAGTGGTGCGCGAGGTCGCGGAGGTGGTCGAGGGGCACGCCGTAGTCCCAGCCCACCCCGGGCAGCTCGTCCGGCCAGCGGGTGCGGTCGAGCCGGCCGTGCAGGTCGTCGATGTCGGCCTGCGGGATGTCGATCCGGAACGGGCGGATGCTCTCGGGTTGGGTCACCCCGGCATGCTAGGCCAGCTCAGAGGCATGATCAACACGGTGTCCGGCGCGCGGGTGGTCGGCCCCCGCGCCGCCCCGTCAGACCAGCGCCTCCTCGGGCACGACCACCGTCCCCGGTTCCGTCAGCCCCCGCGCCCGCCACAGGAACACCGCGACCCCCAGCACCACCACCCCCGCGACGCCCACGACCAGCCGGTAGTCGACGAACGACGCGAGGATCGACCCCAACCCCAGAGCGAGAATCTGCGGGGTACTCAGCAGCGCGCCCGCCGCCGTGTTCGCCCGCCCCATCAGCTCGCCCGGCGTGCGCTTCTGCAACAGCGTGCTGATCGCCACGAACGCCCACGGCAGCCCGACCCCGGCCACGACCGCCCCGGCCAGCACGATCGGCAGCAGCACGGCCGGCCCGACCGGGGCCGCGAACGCGCCCAGCGCCACGGCGAGCAGCACCATGCCGAGCCCGATGGTGCCGACCTCCCCGCGCCGGTGGATCACCTTCGCCGCCGTCAGCCCGCCGACCAGCGCGCCGGCGCCCTGCACGGTCACCATGACGCTGATGAACGGCGCGCTGCGGTGCAGCCCGTGGTCGACCAGCGCGAAGATCATGGAGTCCAGCAGCCCGAACGCCAGGGTCGCCCCGCCGACCCCGATCGTCGTCCGGCGCAGCGCGGGCTCGCCGAACAGGTGCCGCACCCCGGCGGTGATCTCGCCCCACCAGGCGAGCCGCGCCGGGGCCACCGGCGTCGCCCGCACCTTGAGCAGCGCGATCGCCCCGGCGGCGACCAGGAAGCTGACCGCGTCGATGATCCCGACCAGGGCGCCGCCGGCCGTGGCGTAGATGGCGGCCCCGGCGATCGGCGCGCCCAGCCGCAGGCCCTCCCGGACGGTCTGCAGCGCGCCGTTGGCCTCGGCCAGCAGCTCCTCGGGGAGCATGTCCTTGATCAGGGCGGACAGCGCGCCGCCGAGGAGCACCCCGGAGAGGCCGAAGGCGACCGCGACCGCGTACACGATCCAGGTCTGCCCGGGGCCCCGCACGGCGAGCAGGGGCAGCAGGGCCACCGCCGAGAGGATGTTGCCCCAGATCAGGAACGGTCTGCGGGCGAACCGGTCCACGCCCCAGCCGAGCAGCGGCCCGAACAGGCCGGGCAGGGCCATGCACAGGATCGTCGCGCCGGCCGCGCCGTTGGAACCGGTCAGCTCGCGGACCCAGATCGACAGCACGAGCATCAGGAGCATGTCGCCGACCATGCTGGCGGCCAGCCCGACGAACAACAGGCGGAAGTCCGCCCTGCGGAGCACGGCGCGCATCACTTCTCCACCGGGGGCCGGGCGGGGATGCCCCACGACATCAGGCGGATCAGCCGGGCGCCGTCGGGACGGGCGGCGGGGTCCCGGAACCGGTCGGCGTGCCGCATGACCAGCTCGTTGATCGTCGTGCACACCTCCGTGAGCTCCTCGGCGGTCAGCCACGCCAGGGTCTGGTGCGAGAACGCCGCCTCGCGCCACGCGACGGCTTCGGCACGCTGCCGGTCGTACCAGGCTTCGAGTTCTTCCAGCTCGCGGCGGTGCAGGAACCGGGACGCCTCGATGCCGGCCATGGCCAGGTCGGGGTCGTCGGCGTCGCCGGAGTTCCAGCTGCGGGACGTGAGGACGACCTGCCAGGGCCGCTGCCGGCCGGTGCCGCCCTGGGCCTCCTCGACGAAGCCGTAGCGGTGCAGCAGGCGCAGGTGCCAGGAGCAGTTGGCGGGGCTCTCGCCGACCCGCTCGGCGAGCTGGGACGCCGTGGCCGGGCCGTCGGCGAACAGCTCCTCGAGGAGGCGGATCCGCAGCGGGTGGGTGAAGGCTCTCAGTTCGCCGGGGTCGGAGACCTGGCGGTGCGGAAGCTCGGTCATACCCCGAGCCTCGCATGGAAAGACTTCTTTCGAAAGGGTACTTTCGATTACGGGTCGATCACGGCCGGCGCCACTTCACGGTGCTTCCGCCAACCGGTCAGGCGTCCGCCGTCAGGCGTTCGGCGATCAGCGCGGCCGGCCGGTCCGTCATCAGGATCGTGTAGTGGTTGGTGTCGGCGACCAGTTCGGCGCGGAGCACGGGGGAGCGGGCGACCCAGTGGTCCACCACGGCCTGGGGCAGCAGCCCCGGCTCCTGACCGAACATGCCGAGCGGGGCGTGCAGCAGCACCGCCGGCACGGACAGCCCCGCCAGGTCCGCCCCGAACGCCTCCCCGCCGACGATCAGGTCCCGCCCGTCGGCGCGCACCGCGTCGGCACTGGTCCGGGACCTGACCGCACCGCGCCCGGCCCCGGCGTCGGCCCCGGCCCATGCCTTGCTTCCGGTCCGGGCGGCGGCCCCGGCCCCGGCGCCGCTCCCGGCCCCGGGCCGCAGTGGTGCGCCGGTGCCGCGCTGCCGGGCCGCCTCCACCTCGGCCCCGTGCGTCGCCGCCACCCCGGCGGAGCCTCCCGGCACCTCGACCGCGTCGTAGCGCACGTACGCGTCCATGTCCTCGTTCCAGTACCCGCCCAGCGCCGGGTGCGCGCGGAAGAAGTCCAGATAGGCGTCCACGTCCCGGTACGTCTCCGTCAGCCGCGCGATCGCCGGCCCGACCGTCAACCGCAGCACCTCGTCGGGATCCGCCCCCGCCGGCACCGGCAACGGCAGCCCGCCGTCGACCAGCACCACCCGGCTGAACAGCTCGGGCCGGAGCGCGGCGGCCCGCAGCGCCGCGTACGCGCCCATCGACTGGCCGGTGAGCACGACCGGAGCGCCCAGGTACTCCGCCGCGGCGGCGAGGTCGGCCGCGTGCGCCGTCATCCCGTACGGCCCCGGGGCCCCCGCGCTGCCGCCCCGCCCGCGCAGGTCGAGCGCCACGAGACTCCAGTCCGGCGGCAGGTGCCGGGCGACCGACCGGAACGACATGGCCGACGCGGTGATGCCGTGCGCGGCGAGGACGGTGCGGGGCCCGTGGCCGAACCGCAGGGCGTGCAGCGACCCGTCGGCGACGGGAATCTCGACGGACTCCATGAACCACCCTCCCGACCTGGCGCGCGCCGCCCACCCGGCATTCCGGGGCGCCGGTGTGCCGCGCGGCGCGCGTTGCCACCCTAGCGCCGGCATGCCGCCGCGACCCGGAACCGGCCGGAACGGCGCGTGCCCGACGCACCACCCCGGACCGCGCCGGACCGTCCGCCCCGGACCGCCCCGGACGGCCGGGACCGGACCGCCCCGGACCGCCTCGGACCGCCGGGACCGGACCGCCGGGAGGGCAGCCCGGGGCCGGGAACACGGCTAGGGTGGGGACATGGCCAGTTGGGACGATGTCCGCCACGTCGCCGCCGAACTCCCCGAGACGGTCGAGCAGTCCTCGTCGGACGGTTCGCTCGCCTGGAAACTCCGGGACAAGCTCCTCGCCTGGGAACGCCCCCTGCGCCGCGCGGACCGCGAGGCGCTCGGCGACGCCGCCCCCGACGGACCGATCCTGGCCGCCCGGGTGCCCGACGTCGGGGCCAAGGAGGCGCTGATCGCCGGGGACCCGGAGATCTACTTCACGATCCCCCACTTCGACGGGTACCCGGCGATCCTGCTCCGCCTCGACCGGATCGAGGTGCCCGAACTGCGCGAACTGTTGACGGAGGCGTGGTTCCTCCGGGCCCCGAAGCGCCTGGCGGCCACGTTCCGCGCGGCCAACCAGCCCCCGGAATGACGCCCGGCGACGGCACCGTACCCGTCCGCGCGGTGGTCCGGTCGCGTACGTCCGCCGAGAGGCCGCACCCCTGACGAGCCGGCGACAGGTGCGGTTCGCGGAGCGGCGAGCGCGGTCGGGCACCCCGCCCGACCGCGCGGCGCGTCGTACCCGGAAAAGGGGTTCGGGGAGGATGGCGGGATGGCTGACACCTTCCACTCGCGGGTCCTCGACGTCGTCACCGGCGCGGCGGAGACCGTCCTCGACCTCACCGCCCGCTGCCACGACTTCCTGACCGAGGTGGCGCGCGGGCGCGACGGGCTGCTCAACGTGTTCGTGCCGCACGCCACCGCCGGGGTCGCGGTGCTGGAGACGGGCGCGGGCAGCGACGAGGATCTCCTGGCGGTCCTGCGCGACCTCCTGCCGGCCGACGACCGGTGGCGGCATCGGCACGGCAGCCCGGGCCACGGCCGCGACCACGTGCTGCCCGGTCTCGTCGCGCCGCACGCCACCCTGCCGGTCATCGGGGGACGGCTCGCGCTGGGGGTGTGGCAGTCGGTGGTACTCGTCGACACCAACCGCGACAACCCGCGCCGCACGGTGCGACTGTCCTTCCTGGGCTGACCGCGCGCGGGCCTGCGGCTGACGCGCTGCCTTCCCTGGCTGACCGCGATGCACGGCCGTCGCCAGGCCGGCCGGCCGACGTCACCCCGGTCGGCGCGACCCCGGCCCCGTCACGGGGTGTACAGGTACCGCAGGTACTCGATCCCCTTGGCCGTGCTCCGCACGCCGTCGTGCCGCCAGCCGTGCCGTTCGTAGAACCGGACCGCCCCGGTGTTGGCCTCCGCGACCCAGAGCAGGTGCCGGGGGTAGCCGAGCCCGGTGAGCACCGCCTGGCCGGCGACCAGGAGCGCCCGGCCGATGCCGGCGTTCTGGGCGTCGGGGTCGACGAACAGCGAGTACAGGTCGCCGAGGTCCGGGTCCTGGCCGGGCAGGCCCGGTCCGACGTAGGTGAACCCGAGCACCCGGCCGCCGTCCTCGGCGACGAGCAGGTGGTGGCTGTCGGCCTCCCGTTCCCGGCGGTCGGTCCACCCCCGGGTCTGGTTGTCGGGGGTGTAGCCGGTCAGCTCCTCGGCCGGCCACAGGCCCGCGTACGCCCGCTGGCATGCGCGGCTGTCCACGTCGCCGACGGCGGGCAGGTCGGCGGCCACGGCGGGGCGAATGATCATGGGCATGGCGCGATCCTAGCCCGGCGGCGCCGTCGTCGTCCGGCCCGGAACGGACGCCCCCGCCACGGGCCGGCGGCGAGCGGATCCGAGGACCGGGGCCGCCCGGCTCAGGAGCCCAGGTACCGCAGCACGGCCAGTACCCGACGGCTGTACCCGCCGGCCCGGGGCAGGTCGAGCTTGTCGAACACGCTGTTGACGTACTTCTCGACCGAGCTCTGCGACAGGAACAGCCGTTCGGCGACCGCCGCGTTGGTGTGCCCCTGCGCCATGTGGTGCAGCACCTCGCGTTCCCGCTGCGTGAGCCGGCCCAGCGGGTCGGTGTGCCGGGTGGCGGCGAGCAGTTGGCGGACGACCTCGGGGTCCAGCGCCGTCGAGCCGGCCGCCACCCGGTCCAGGGCGTCGAGGAAGTCCCCGACCTGGGCGACCCGGTCCTTGAGCAGGTAGCCGACGCCCTCGGACCGGTCGGCGAGCAGCTGGGCGGCGTAGCGTTTCTCGACGAACTGGGACAGCACCAGCACGCCGACCTCCGGCCAGCGGGCCCGGATCTCCAGCGCGGCCACCAGCCCCTCGTCGGTGTGGGTCGGCGGCATCCGGACGTCGGTGACGACCACGTCGGGCCGGTCCCCGGCGACGGCGACCAGCAGCCGTTCGGCGTCGGCGACGGCCGCGACGACCTCGTGCCCCTCGTCGGTGAGGAGCCGGGTCAGTCCGTCGCGGAGCAGGGCCGAGTCCTCGGCGAGGACTATCCGCACGGCAGCACCGCCAGGAGCGTGGTCGGCCCGCCCGGCGGACTGTCCACCCGGAAACTGCCGTCGAGCGCCGTCACCCGCCGCGCGAGGCCGAGCAGGCCCGGGCCCGCCGGGTCCGCGCCACCCGTGCCGTCGTCGTGCACCCGCAACGCGACCCCCGTTCCGTGTTCCGTGAGTTCGACCGTGATCCGGGTGGCGCCGGAGTGTTTGGCGGCGTTGGTGAGCGCCTCGCAGGCCACGAAGTACAGCACCGTCTCGACCTGGCGCGCCGGCCGGAACCCGAGATCACCCACGATCGTGACGGGTACCGCCGACCGCTGCGCCACCATCGCCAGCACCTCGTCGAGCCCCAGGCTGTCGAGGGCGGAGGGGTAGACCCGCCAGGCGACCTCGCGCAGGTCGTCGATGGCGTGCTGGGCGTCCTCGTGCGCCTGGGCGACCAGGCCGCGCACCTTGTCCGGGTCCTGACTGCGCCGGGCGCGGCCCAGCAGCATCCCGAGCGCGACGAGCCGTTGCTGGAGCCCGTCGTGCAGGTCCCGTTCGATCCGCTGCCGTTCGGTGTCCACGGCGGCGATCACCCCGGCCCGGCTGGCGGCCAGCTCGTCCACCCGTCGTTCGAGGAGTTCGCGGGCGCTGGGCGCCAGGAAGGTACGGGCCAGGCGCACGTCCCAGGTGGCGACGCTGGAGAGGGCCTGCACATTGATGAGCAGCAGCGCCGCGCCGATCACCACCTGGTACAGGAACGTGGCCGGGCTCATGCGGCCGTCGAGCACGGAGGCCGCGACGATCGACGCCAGCACGACCCCGACGCCGAGGACGCCGACGGCCAGCCCGCCGAGCAGTCCGGGACCCAGGCGCGCGGCCAGGTACCCGAGGGTCCGGCGCTCCGCCGCCGGCCGGACCTCGAACCCGGCCCCGGGCAGGAACCGGACCAGCCGCCACCGTTCCAGCCCGGTAAGCAGCGCGGCGGCCCGCAGGGTGGCCGCCCGGACGGCCCGGCGGGCCGCGGGCAGCGGCAGGGTGACAGCCTCGGCGAGCCCCGCCACCAGCAGGAACACCAACCCCACAGCCGCCGTGGGCACGCCCAGGGCCACTCCGGCCGTCACCCGGACCTGGGTGGCCGCCCACTGCCAGTTCACCGTGCGCTCCTCGCCTTGCGGATCATGCGGGACACCACAAAATAGCCGACGGCCACGAGGCAGCCGGCGATCACGACGTTCTGGAAGGTACCCACATAGTCCTGCACCACGTGCCAGTTCGCGCCGAGCCCGTAGCCGGCGAGCACGAAGACCGTGTTCCAGATCAGGCTGCCGAGGGTCGTGTACACCAGGAAGGTGGGCAGCGGCATCCGGTCCACGCCCGCCGGTACCGAGATCAGGCTGCGGAAGATCGGCAGCATCCGACCGAGGAAGACGGCCTTCCCGCCGTGCCGGGCGAACCACGCCTCGGTCCGGTCGACGTCGGCCAGTTTCACCAGGGGCAGCCGGCGGGCGATCGCGCGCACCCGGTCGCGGCCGAGGAGCGCGCCGACGTAGTACAGCGCGACCGCGCCCAGCACCGACCCGAGGGTCGTCCAGCCGATCGCCGCGGCGAGGCTCATCCTGCCCTGGCTGGCGGCGTACCCGGCCAGTGGCAGGATCACCTCGCTCGGAATGGGCGGGAAGAGGTTCTCCAGCGCCACGGCCAGGCCCGCCCCCGGGCCGCCGAGTGTGTCCATCAGGTCTGTCACCAGCTCGTCCATGCTCATGCCACCACGCTAGGAACCGGGCGGGTCACGGAACACGGGGTGCGCCGCCGAACCGGGTTGCGGAAAACCACAACCGGGCGGCATCCAGGTGGGGTCCCGCCCGGCCAGAACCCGGTTAGTGCACGCCGGGCGGCCGGACGGAACCCCGCTTCGCGCTACCCGGCCGAGGCCCGCCGCAGCGGGTACCACATGGCCGTGGTGATCAGGGCCATGACCGCGGCGGCGATCCAGAACGGGGCGGTCGCCCCCAGGCTGTGCGCGAGGACGCCCCCGAGCAGTGACCCGAGGCAGGCCCCGCCCAGGTCCAGCAGCGAGTACACGCTGCCGACCCGGCCGAGCAGGCCGTCCGGGACGACGCGTTGCCGCAGCGTCACCACGATCACGCCCCACACCATGGAGTGCACGCCGAACAGGACGATCACCGTCGCCGCGACCCACGGGGTCCTGGTCACCGCGAGGGTGACGTGGGTGAGGAGCTCGACGACGAGTCCGGCGCGCAGCAGCGCGGTCGCGCCGAACCGGGCCCGCAACCGTCCGGAGAGGACCGAGCCGAGCAGGCCGCCGACCGCGAAGGCCGTCAGCAGCACCCCGTAGCCGACCTCCGACAGGCCGAGCCGGTCGCGGGCGTAGAGCACGAACGTCGCGAACGCCGCGCAGAAGGCGACGTTGGCCAGGCCCATCCCGAGTGCGAGGGCGCGCAGCAGCGGATGGTGCCACAGCCAGCGGACCCCCTCGGCGATCTCGGCCCGCAGACCGGGCACCGGCTCGACCGCCAGGGCCGACCCGACCGGAGGAGCCGGCGAGGCGGACCCGACCGGAGGACCCGGCGAGGTCGGCCCGACCGGAAGAGCCGGGCCGGCCGGAAGAGCCGGGCCGACCGGCGGGACCTGCGCTGCCCCGACCGGCCCCGCCCCCGCGCGCCCCCGCACCGGCCGGATCGCCGCCATCAGGGCCGCCGCCACCAGGAACGTGACCGCGTCCACCCCGAACGGCACCGCGGCGCCGACCACGAACAACCACGCCCCCAGCGGCTTGGCGACGAACTGGTTGCCCACGGTGAAGGCGGCCATCAACCGGGCGTTGGCGGTACCCAGCTTCTCCTCCGGCACGATCGCCGGCAGCAGGGCACCCGAGGCGGTGTCGGCCAGGGTCTCCCCGACCCCGGCGAGGAAGAACACCGCGTAGACGACCGCGACGCCGACGGTCCCGGAGGCCACGGCCGCGGCGAGCCCGCCCAGCGCCAGGGCCCGCAGGAGGTTGACCACCACGATGAGCCGCCGGCGGTCGAGCCGGTCGACGAACGCGCCGCTGATCAGGGAGAACAGCAGCCAGGGGAGTTGTTGGACGAAGGCGGCCCCGGCCACCAGGGCCGGGTCGTCGGTGAGGGAGGCGACCAGCAGGGGGCCGGCCACCATGGTGACGCCGTCACCGAGGTTGGAGACCGCAGACGCGGTCCAGAGTGTGGCGAAGTCCGCGCCAAGGCGCGCGGATACACGGGTACGCAAGAGAACTCCTCGAAGCAGGGAAAGGTCGCCGAGAACTGCGACCGCTTCGAGGCGGGGAGCACCCCACCGGTGCCCGTCGGAGCGGGATGGTGGTCCGCGTCAGTGCGCGCGGTGTCCCCGCGTCGAAGCGGCGACCGTGACCATGTCGAGGCGCATGCGGGGCTCCCATCGGGCGAACGGACGACGGCCGGACCCTAACAGAGCCACGACCCGACCCCCACCACGTTTTCCGGGTACCGGCCGGGCTGGTGGCGGACATGACGGTGCCTTCCGCGGGGCCGCACCCCTTGCGTCGACCCTCTACTCACCCCTACGTCCCTTCCCTCCGGGATCGGCCCGTTCCTACGCTGGCGGGCACCGAGGACCACGCTCCCGCCCGAGGGGCCGCTGATCCGACGTTGGAGGAACACATGAGACGATCGACGGCGGTCTGGGCGGCCCTGACCAGCCTGTGCGTGGCCGCGACGGCCGCCTGGACCACGGCGGGGATCGAGCCGGTCTCGGCCGCCGCACAGGCCGGCGGCAGCCTGGTCGACGGGGTCGCGGCCTCCGGTCAGGTCACGTGGAACACCACGGAACAGTGGACGTTCACGGTGCCGGCCGGCACGGGTACGCTCACCGTCGCCCTGGACGGCGGCGGCGCGCGGGTGGACCTGCTCGGCCGGGCCGGGTCGCCCCCGACCGCCTGGGCGTACGACGTCAGGGGCGACACCGGGAACGGGCCGGCGACGGTGCGGGTCCCCTCGCCCCGCGCGGGCACCTGGTACCTGGAGGTGTCCGGCCGCCGCCTCTTCGAACCGCACGGCTACACCATCACGGCCAGTACCGGCGCGACCCCGCAGCCCAGCCCGTCCCCGACCGGATCCCAGAAGCCCACCCCGACCGCGTCGCCGACCGCGGGCCCGTCCCCGTCGCCGACCCCCACGACCAGTCCGTCGACCCAGGTGGTCGTGGACCGCAACTGCGCCGACGGGGCGTTCGTCCTGGACACCGAGGACTTCCGGACGCCGGGGCAGTTCGCCGGCATCCAGGACCTGGTCGACGCCTACACCCCGGCGAACTACATGACCTTCATCGACGGGGTACTGGCCCGCCGCTACCCCACGGGCAAGCGGATCATCGACCTCGCCGGCGGCAAACCGGCCGTGGACCGCTGGCTGTGGCGCAAGGACACCGCCGCCGACGTGCTCGGCCAACTGGGGCTGGTCGTGCACGAGGTCGGACACGGCATCGACCGCAGCACCCCGGACAACAGGTACTTCGTGACCCGGAGCCGGGCCGGGACCGACATCGCGCTGACGGCGCCCGGCATGCACGGCAGGGGCAGCACCTCCTCCAGTCCGATGTACTCGATGTCCCGGTCGCTGCTGCTGGCCGACACCGAGAACCGCAAACGGCCACCGGCCGAACGGGGCACCATCACCACCAGCCGCGAGTTCGGCCCGGGCACCCACGGCAGCGACACCTTCCTGGCTGAGACCTACCTCAACGGCGACCCGGCCAACACCAGCTTCGAGTCCGGCGACCAGGGCTTCAACATGCTCGTGGAGGAGTGGAACCAGTACGTCAACTCGATGGCCGTGGCCTACTACCTCAACCCCGGCGGCACCGTGCGCACCAGCGACCGGCACGCGCTGCTCACCCAGCTGTGGTGGATCGAACGCTACCTGGCCAAGATCCGCGCCGAGTTCCCCGACCAGTACACCTATCTGACCTCCAAGGCGGAGTGGCGAGGGGTACTGCTGTCCCTGTGGGGCCGGTCCTGGCGGTACCTCACCACCGACCTGCCGGGCCAGGCGCCCGACAGCGCCCAGCTGACCGAACTCGTCCGCCAGGCGCCACTGCTCGCCGAGATCCAACGGCTCCGGACGGCCCACGGCTGCGGTACCCCGACGGAGCTGTTCCCCTGAGCCGTCCGGGCCCGGTCGATGGACCACCAGGAGCGCGTTGTGGCCGGGCCCCGCACCCGCGGCTACGGGCTGCGGTCCGGGTGCCCGGCGCGCGCCCGGCCCCGGACGGCCAGGGCGAGCGCGCCCCCGATCAGCACCGCCGCCACCGCGAACGTGACCCGCATCCCCGTGCCGACCGCCCCCGGGCCCGCGGTCGCGACATCGTCCGTGGCCGAGGCCAGCGCGAACACCGCCCCCATCACGGACGCGCCGGTGACCAGCCCGAGATTGCGGGACAGGTTCAGCATCCCGGAGACGACGCCCCGCTGGTCCGGGCGCACGTCGGCCATGACGGCGGTGTTGTTGGCCGTCTGGAACACCGCGTACCCGACGGTGACCACCGCGATCGGCCCGAGGTACCCGGCGACGCCCAGGGTGCCCGGCAGGACGGCCAGCAGGACGCAGCCGGCCGCGATCCCCACCAGCCCGGCGACCGTCATCCTGGGTGCGCCGAACCGGTCCGCGATCCGGCCGGCCGGCACCCCGGTCACCGCGGCGACGAGCGGGCCGACCGACAGGACGAGCCCGACGAGGGCCTCGCGGAGGCCGAGCGCGCGGGACAGGTAGAACGGGCCGACCACCAGCGTCGCCATGAGTACGGTCGAGACGAGCGCGCTGGTGGCCAGGCCGGCGCCCAGTACCGGATCGCGGAACATCGCCAGCCGGATCAGCGGGGAGGGCGCCCTCGCCTCGGCGCGCAGGAACAGGCCGGCCCCGAGGACGGCGGCGGCCAGCAGCGCCAGGTTGAGCGCGCCGAACCCGCCCCGGCCGAGGGTCACGGCGAGCGCGTACGCGGCGAGGGTGAGCGCGAGCAGCCCCGTACCCAGATGGTCGAATGTCGCTCTGCTCTTCGGTCCCGGGCGGTCGACCGGCAGGTGCCGGTGCGCGAGCAGCAGCGTCGCGATGCCCAGCGGCACGTTGACCAGGAACAGGGCCCGCCAGCCGAACCCGGCGATCAGGACGCCGCCCAGCGACGGGCCGAGCGCCGTGCCGACCGCGGACATCGTCCCGAGCAGCCCCATGGCACTCCCGGTCCGGGCCCTCGGCACGGTCTCGCCGACGAACGCCATGGTCAGCGCCATCATGACGGCCGCCCCGAGGCCCTGCACGGCCCGTGCGGCGATCAGCAGCCCCAGGCTGGGCGCCAGGCCGCACAGCACCGAGGCCACCGTGAACAGCGAGATCCCCGCCAGCAGCAGCCGTCGGCGGCCGGTGAGGTCACCGAGCCGCCCGACGCTGACGATCACGGTGGTCACCGCGAGGAGGTAGGCGAGGACCACCCACTGGACCTGCTGGAAGGACGCGGAGAACGCACCCGCCAGCGTGGGCAGGCCGACGTTGGCGATGCTGGTGCCGAGCGAGGACAACAGCATGGACATCGACAGGCTGGCGAGGATCCACCGGACGGTCGGTCCGGAGGGTGCCGCGACGCTGACTGACTTCACCGTGGTCCTTCCTTTCTGGAGGGTGTGCGGGCCGGGGCCCCGGCCGGGTGGGCCCGGCCCGGAGCCGGCGACGGGCCGGGCGCGGAACCGGTGGTCAGTCGCCCGCCCGCACGCCCGTGAACACCGTGCTGGCGGTCAGCAGGAACGCGTCGGACCGGCGCATGATGCCCTCTGGCGCGTCCGGGTCGACCAGCACGTCGAGGGTCCGCAGGTCCTCGGCGTCCAGGTCCTCGGCCATCGACTCCCGCAGCCGGACCAGGTGCGCGTGCAGGTAGGCGCGCCCCGTCCCGCCCAGCGGCGCCGGCAGGTCGAGCAGTGTCGTGAAGCTCCCGACCCCGGTGAGCCCGGCGCGGCGGAACAGCTCCGGCCAGTCCTCCAGCACCGACGTGCTGTCGGGCAGCTCGGTCCGCATCACCTCGAACCACTTCTCCTGGACCGCGTCGAGCCGGGCCTGCAGGCCGGGCCGGCCGAGGCCGATGTCCCGGGGCAGGAACCGCATCGGGAGCCCGCCCTCGGCCACCGCGAGCAGCCCGCCGGGGCGCAGGATCCCCGCCAGGCCGTCCAGGGCCGCCTGCTGGTCGCCGAGGTGGTGCACCGCGCGGCTGCTCCAGATCAGGTCCGCCGTGCCGAGCCGGTCCAGGTCGCCCGGCAGTTCGGCGTGCAGGACCGCCACCCTGTCCCCGGTGCCGGTCCGCCCGGCGCGGTCCAGGGCCCGGTCCAGCAGGCCGGGCGCGCCGTCCACCGCGACGGCCGTGGCGTCGGGGAAGGCCTCCGCGAGGACGCAGGTCATCACGCCCGGTCCGCTGCCGATGTCGAGGACCCGCCCGACCTCGTGGTCCGGGCCGAACAGGCCGCCCAGCCGGTCCGCGGTCTGGCGGAGGGCGGGCAGCTGCAGTTCGCCGTTCTGCTCCAGGTGGGTGGCCATGACCTCCCAGTCGATGTCGGTGCGGTGGTGTCCGTGCTGGTGTCCGTGTCCGGATCCGGTGTGCTGGCTCATGTCGACGAGCGTGCACCCGCCCCGTGACCCTGGCAACTTCTGTTGCCGATTCCGGGACAGCGTGTTGGAATGCCCCCATGGACAAGCCCGCGCCGTACCAAGCGGTCCTCGACGACGTCGCCCCCCGGCTCCGCGCCCTGCGCACCAAGCGTGGTCTCACCCTGGCGGCGCTGTCCGAGGCGACCGGCATCTCCAAGAGCACCCTGTCCCGGCTGGAGTCCGGCCAGCGCCGCCCCAGCCTGGAACTCCTGCTGCCGCTCGCCGGCGCGTACAACGTGCCGCTGGACGACCTGGTCGGCGCGCCCGAGGTGGGCGACCCCCGGGTCCGGCTGCGGCCCCACGCCATGCCCAACGGCGGCATGTTCCTGCCCCTGAGCCGGGGCCCCGGCCCGCTCCAGGCCTACAAAATGATCATCAACGACCGGGGTACGGAGCCGGACCCGCGCACCCACGAGGGCTACGAGTGGATGTACGTGCTGGACGGCCGGCTGCGGCTCGTCCTCGGCGAGCACGACCTGGTCCTCGGCCCCGGTGAGGTCGCCGAGTTCGACACCCGGGTGCCGCACTGGTTCAGCAGCGCCGACGGGCGGCCGGTGGAGATCCTCAGCCTGTTCGGGCGGCAGGGGGAGCGGATGCACGTCCGCGCGAAGCCCCGCCAGCGGGCCACCGCTACGGACGCCTGACCCGACTTCTCCGTTCCGACCAGGCGAGGGCAACGGCCGCGCGCCCCGGTGAGGGTGGCCGACGCGCCATTCCAAAAGTGAGTTTTCGCCGATAGAATCACTTTCTGACCGCCCCGTCGGCGGGCAGGAGTCCCCGGGAGGCACCGTGGAAGACGTTCTGCGCCGCAAGCTCCACCGCGGCTTCGGCTACTTCGACGTCGACGGCAACGGCCGCCTGACGGAGTCCGACTTCGCCGCCGTCACCCGGCGCCTCGAAGGTGCCTTCCCCGACACCCACCCGCCCACCCTGGCCAGCCTGCACACCACGTTCATGGCGCTGTGGACGCGGTACTTCCGCCCGTTCGGCCGCGCGGACGGCTCCCTCGGCCCGGAGGAGTTCGCGGCGGCGGTCACCGGCGCCCTGGAGTCCGACCGCGACTCGTTCCTCCGCGACTTCGGCGACGCCGCGTCCTACTGGATGCTGACCGCCGACACCGACGGCGACGGGGTGGTCAGCCGGGCGGAGTTCGAGCACATGTACGCGCGCACCTTCGGCCTGCCGCCCGACCGGACGGCGGCGGGCTTCGCGGCGCTCGACCGGGACGGCGACGGGGTCCTCGACACCGCAGAGCTCCTCCGGGCGGCCGGCGAGTTCTGGACCAGCGAGGACCCGGACGCGCCCGGCAACCTGATGTACGGCCCCCTGGACTGACCGCGACCACGGCGCCGCCAACCGGCCGGAGCCGGCCGGCGGCGCCCGGCGGTACCCGTCAGAGCTTCCGGGCGAACATCTTCCGGTCGGCGAAGTTGACGAACCCGGCCTTCACGAACGACCGGAACATCCCCAGGTTCGCCGCGTCGCAGTCACCGCGCACCTCGGTCTCACCGGTCGCCGCGAGCACGTGCAGCCCCCGGACCACCACATCGGTGCTGTACCCCCGGCCCCGGTGCGTGGGCGCGACGCCGACGAGGCCGATCACGGCGAAGCTCGGGTTGCGCGCCGGCAGGCTGAGAGCGGCGGGCAGGCCGTCGGCGTCGTAGCCGATCTCGTACCAGTCGGGCTGGTGTTCCATGTCGAGCATGTCGCGGAAGTTGAGTTCGGCGGCGCCCCGCAGGCCGTGTTCGGCGATGTCGGCGAGGAAGATCGCGTCCTTCGTGTCGGAGAGGACGGCCTCGAAGAGGTCGACGAAGGGGGTCTCGCCGAGCTCGGCGAGGGAACGCCAGGTGAGCCGGGGGTCCAGCGCGGGCAGGCCGGTCTCGGCCCGCCACTGGAACCGGCGGCCGTCCCGTTCGAGGTGCAGGCCCGCGTCGGCGAGCAGGGCCTCGCGCAGCTCCGGGTCGCGCTGGAACTGCGGGGCCTGGGCGGGGGAGTCGAGCACGTGGCCCTGCCCGGTGGCGCCGAGCCCGCGGGCCAGGGTCGCGGCGGCGTCGAGCAGCGCCGGCCCGGCGGTGCCGGGTTCGAAGAGCACGAAGTCGACGGGTACGGCGCGCCCGGGCGGGCTCCACAGCACGATGTTGCCGACGAGCGCGCCGTCGTCCTCGGCGACCAGGCACCACTCGGGCCGGGTGCAGGCCCGGTCGAGCAGGGTCGTCAGGTAGTCGGCGGTGGCGGCGTCGCGCTCGGCGTCGTCGAGGGTGGTCAGGGCGGGCAGCTCGTCGGGGCGGGCCGCACGGATCACGACAGTCACAGAGGTGTTCCTTCTTCGGGTGGAGTGTGGCCGGATCGCGTGGCCCCGGCGGCGCGCGTCCGCGCCCCGGGCTCCACCAGTGTTGTTGATCATCCTAGTCGGCCGGGGCCAGCGAATTCCGCGCGCCCGGAGCCGCCGGCACACCGCGGGTCGTCCCGGACCGCGGGCCCGCCGCATCCCCGCGTCGTCTCCGGACCGGCCGCCCACCGCTGCCCCGGGCCGTCCCGGCGCGTTGTGATCGTCCTCACGAGCGCCCTCTCGCCCCTGCCCGGAAGCCATAGGCCCTGCCTATGATCTTGTCGGAGTCCGGCACCTACCGCGCGACCCGCCGCCCGGGTTTACTCCGAACATCGGCCCAACCGCCTCTTCCTGTCTGCGAGGAACGCCCCGCCATGACCCGTCCGATCCGGATCGCGATCGTCGGAGCCGGTCCCGCCGGTGTCTACGCCGCGGACGCCCTGCTGAAGTCCGACGCCGCCCGCGAACCCGGGGTCTCGATCGACCTGTTCGAGCGGATGCCGGCCCCGTTCGGGCTGATCCGGTACGGGGTGGCCCCCGACCACCCGCGGATCAAGGGCATCATCACCGCCCTGCACCGGGTACTGGACAAGCCGCAGATCCGCCTGTTCGGCAACGTCGACTACCCCGGTGACCTGGCCCTCGACGACCTGCACCGGTTCTACGACGCCGTGGTCTTCTCCACCGGCGCGATGGCCGACCGGGCCCTGGACATGCCCGGCATCGGCCTGGAGGGCTCCTACGGCGCCGCCGACTTCGTCTCCTGGTACGACGGGCACCCCGACGTCCCGCGCACCTGGCCCCTGGAGGCGACCCGGGTCGCGGTGCTCGGCGTGGGCAACGTGGCCCTCGACGTCGCCCGGATCCTGGCCAAGACCGCCGCCGAGCTGCTGCCGACCGAGATCCCGCCGAACGTGCACGCGGGCCTGGCGGAGAACAAGGCCGTGGAGGTGCACGTCTTCGGCCGCCGCGGACCGGCGCAGGCCAAGTTCAGCCCCATGGAGCTGCGCGAACTCGACCACTCGCCGACCATCGAGGTGATCGTCGACCCGGAGGACATCGAGTACGACGAGGGCTCCGTCGCCGAACGACGCGGCAACAAGCAGGTCGACATGGTCGCCAACACGCTCGAAGGCTGGGCGATCCGCGACGTCGGCGACCGCCCGCACCGGGTCTACCTGCACTTCTTCGAGTCCCCGGTCGAGGTGCTCGGCGCCGACGGCCGGGTGGTGGGCCTGCGGACCGAGCGCACCGAGCTCGACGGCACCGGCAACGTCCGGGGGACCGGGAAGGTCACCGACTGGGACGTGCAGGCCGTGTACCGGGCGGTCGGCTACTACTCCGACGAGCTGCCCAAACTCGCGTTCGACCCGGTGTCGGGCACCGTCCCGAACCGGGCCGGCCGGGTCCTGGCCGCCGACGGCTCGCACCAGTCGGCCACCTACGTCACGGGCTGGATCAAGCGCGGCCCCGTCGGCCTGATCGGACACACGAAGGGCGACGCGAACGAGACCGTCGCGTGCCTGCTCGAAGACCACGCGGCGGGCGACCTGCCCGGCGCCGTCGAGCCCGACCCGGAGGCGGTTGTCGCCCACCTGCGCGACCAGGGCGTCCGCTTCACCACCTGGGCGGGCTGGAACCAGCTCGACGCCCACGAACGCGCCCTGGGCGCCGCCGAGGGCCGCGAACGGGTCAAGGTCGTCGAGCGCGAGGACATGATCCACCACAGCGGGGCCTGACGCCGGGGGCCTGCCGCTCGAACCGGGCGGCGGGCCACACTCCGGGGGCCGTCAGTGGCAGCCCCGTCCGACCGGGGCGCCCGCTAGCGCGCCTCCCGCTCCGCCGCCTCCGCCAGCCGCTTGATGACCGACAACCGCCGGTCCCAGTCGGACGCCAGCGCGGCCATCCACCGCGCCGTCGAGTCCAGCGCCGCCGACCGCACCGCGTACCGCACCTCGCGGCCGACCCGCCTGTTCGTGACCAGGCCGGCCGCGTCGAGGATGGTGAGGTGTTTGAGCACGGCCTGCCGGGAGACGGGGAAGCCCTCGGCGAGCGTCGTCGCCGTGGCCTCCCCCCGGGCGGTCAGGAGGTCGAGCAGCTGGCGGCGGGTCGGGTCGGCCAGTGCGGACAGGACGCTGTCGACGTGCTCGCGGTCTCCGCGACGTACCTCGGTCATACGGGTGGCTGTTCGGCGCGCTTGGCGAACGCGTCGAGCACCTCGGGCCAGCCGCCGGAGTTGTCGCGGAGCGCCCGCTCGCGCAGGTCCTCGGAGCCGGCCATGGTCGCGAACCCGCTCTCGACGACCCGGAGCCGGGTCGCGGTGCCCTCCGGGGTCAGGGTGAACTCCACGAGGGTGCTGTTGTCCGCGCGCAGTTCCTCGCCCGGGTAGGCGCTGGCCCACCGGTACGCCAGGTAGGTCGGCGGTTCGACCTTCTCCACCCGCACCGGGAAGTCCCCGTACTGGGCGTTGTGCGCCACCATCGACTCGCCCTCCCGGGCCACGGTGCCGGGCAGGCTCGCCGGGTCGGCCACCCAGAAACCGGGCTGGGCCACCAGCGTCCAGACCCGCTCCAGGGACGCCTGGATCAGGGTTTCGCGTTCGATCCGGTCCTCGCTCATGAGGGACTCCTTCACCCGCCGCTGAATTGATGCGTCTCCAGGGTTGCACACGTCCGGGGCGAACCTGAGCCGGACCATGACAGAGAGTAGTGCCACGTCGCCCGGACGGCCACCGCAAGGGCGGAACACCAGACGGGTACCAAAAAGGTGAAGTTCCTTCTTTGTCTTTCTTGGGGGATCGGCCACGACAGCGGCCCCAATATGCACAGTGGACACCCTGACGGCACCCGGAGGGCCAAATCCGCCCTGTTGTCCACCGACGTTAGTATGCGGCGAGCTCGATCGGAACGGGGTCGGGTCGAGGGCGGGGGCACCGGATGATCGAGCATGGACACGAACCGGCTCCGACGCTGCCCGAACTGGGCATCGACCTGGTTCCACTGGAGACCGCAGACCCCGCCATGGCCGGGGACATCCAGCTCTGGGGCAGGATCGGCGAGGGCGGCATGGGCCGGGTGTACTTCGGCCTGACCCCCGCCGGGCGCCCCGTCGCGGTCAAGATGGTCAAGGACCCCTACGCCAGCGACCCCGCGTTCCGGGCCCGGTTCGCCCGGGAGGCCACCCTCGCGGCCCGGGTGAACGGCGTCTACACGGCCCCCGTGCTCCGGTACGAGGCGGCCGCCGACCGCCCCTGGCTCGCCACGGCCTTCGTCCCGGGCCCGACCCTCGCCGTCGCCGTCGCCCGGCACGGCACCCTGCCCGTCCAGGGCGTCTGGAGGCTGGCCGCCGGGATCGCGGAGGCCCTCAAGGCCATCCACGCCGCCGGCATCACCCACCGTGATCTCAAGCCGGGCAACGTCCTCCTCGCCACCGACGGGCCCCGGGTGATCGACTTCGGGATCGCCCGCGCGGACGGCGTCCAGGACGGCCTGACCCAGACCGGTGTCCGGATGGGCACCCCCGCCTACATGGCGCCCGAACAGCTGCGCGGCGACGCCCCCGGCCCCGGCACCGACGTGTTCGCCCTCGGCTCGGTGATCGCCTTCGCGGCCGGTGGCACCGCCCCGTTCCGGGGGCAGAGCGAGGCCGAGCTGATCTACCGGATCACCCAGGGCGAGCCGGACCTGAGCGCGGTCCCCGACGAGGGGCTCCGGCACCTGGTCGCCGCCTGCCTGGACAAGGATCCGGCGGGCCGGCCGACCCCGGACGCGGTGATCGAGGCCTATGGGAAGGCGCGGCGGGGGCCGGCGTCGGTCGGGGGCAGTTGGCTGCCGGCCGGGTTGGCGGACACGCTCGCCGCCGTGGAGTCGGGGGCGGTGGTCTCCGGGGCGGTGGTCCCGGGGGTGGGGGCCACGCTGGTGGACGCGGCGTCGGACGCGTCGACCGTGTCACCGCGACCCGATGTGCCGCCGCGACCTGGGGGGCTCGCCGCGACGGTCGACGCCGCAGCGGCGACCGCGGTGCGGCCGGCCGCCGACGCCGGGACCGTGCCGGCGGACGACGCGCCCGCTCCGACCGTTCCGGTCGGCACCGACGAGACCTCGACGCGGGCTGAGGTCGGGTCGGAGCCGACGGCGGACACTGTGTTGTCCTCGATGGCGTCGGCAGGCGCCGAGGCGATCTCGGCACCGGCAGTCGCCGGGTCGGATCTGATCGTGCCGGATCGTGCCGATGTGGCTTCGACGGTGTCAGCCGGCACCGGACGGGCACAGGCGGACGCCCCCTTGCGGGCCCTGGTCGACATGGGGAAAGCCGCACCCGGTGGTCCGGCCGGTCCGACGGTCGACGTGGTCGAGACGGCGCCGACCCGAACCGACGTGCCGGAGGCAGTTTCGGTGGTGTCGCCGGACCCGACCCTGGCTGAGGTGACCGAGGCATCCACTGCACCGGTGCCGGAGGCGGAGGCGGTGCCGGAGGCGGAGGCGGTCTCCGCATCCCTGGCGCAGCCGGAACAGGTGCGTCCGGCCGTCGGTGGCCGGGCCGGTGCGTCCGAGGCCGCGACGGTGACAGCGCCGTCGTCGGCGCCTCTACCGTCTGTCGGCGAGGCCGAGTCAACCCAGGTCGATGTTCCAGTCAGCACTGTGGCCGACCCGTCCGGGCCACCGCCAGCGGCGACACCCCCTAGCCCGGCCCTGCCCCCTCCAGCACCCCGGCGCAACCGGCGTGCCCTACTCGTCGCCGCCGTGACGGCCGCCGTGGTTCTCCTGTTCGCGGGCTACCTGGCCAGCGACCTGGCCGGCCCACGGGGCACCCCGGGAGCCTCCGGCACCCCCGGATCCGACGGAGCGGTCGGCGGCACTCCTTCGGCGGGGCATGTCGCGGAACCGGGCGGCAATCCGGCCGGCGGCCAGACCCCCGGAACGAGTCCCGGTGCGAGCCCCGTCCCGGGCGGCCAGGTCCCGGGCGCCACCACAGGCCCCGGCGGTACCCCGGGAAGCAACCCGAGTCAGCGTCCGCCGGAGACCAGGCCGGTACCCGGATCGGGTCTGCCCAACGGCCCCTTCAACCCGGCGGACGCCGTGATCGTCAGCGCCCAGGACGGCGCGGTGCTCAGCGCGACCGGCACCGGCAGCGGCGCGGCGGTGGCCACCCGGGCGTGGCGGAACCAGCCCGGGCAGCGCTGGACCTTCGCCCAGGGCAAGGACGCGAACGGGCGCCGGGACTACGTGGTCGTGCCGAGGAACGCGAGCACCCTGCAGCTGAGCCGCAACTTCGACAACAACGTCCAGTTGGGTACGTGGGAGCAGGACTGGCAGCGCTCCTACTGGAACTACGACCCGCAGACCCGCCGCATCGAGAACGCCACCACCAACATCTGCCTGGTCAGCAACGGCCCCGACCAGCAGGTCAGCAGCGACTTCTGCTCGGGCGCCGCGAATCAGCAGTGGCGCCTGGTCTCCTGATCCCCGCGCACCTGTCCAGTCACCGCGGCAGGGCCCCGGGCTGTTGCCGGGTCGGCCCGGTCCGCGACTCCCGCCCGTACCGCGCCACGAGTTCCGCGACCAGCTCCTCCCGACCGGCCGCGACGGCGGAGTTCACCTTCGCCACGTACGCGTCGTGCAGGCGCCGCCCGTCCCCGGCCACCGCCTCGCGCGCGACCCGCTGTTCCCGGTCCCCGGTCATGTCCGCACCGGGATCTCGGCGAGCCCGGTGAAGACGGTCTTCCCGGCCGCCCGGGCCTGCTCGACCATCAGGTCGGCCCCGGCGGAGGGCCCGCCGATCCGCAGCACCGCGTCGCACCGGGCCAGCAGCCGCTCGGCCACGGGATGGAAGATCTCGTCGAACGGCGGGTCCCCGGGCCGGACGCTGCCGGCCACCTCCAGCAGCGGGAGCGCCAGGGCCTCGCCGGTCACGGCCAGGTGCCCGGCCCGGAACAGGACGAGGGCGGTCTCGTGCATCGCGCGGGCGTGCGCGGCGAGTAGGGCGGGGTCGTCGCCGGTCCCCGACCGGTACGGGCCGGCGACCAGGATCATCAGCGGTTGCTCGGGCACAGCGTCACTCCGTACTCCTCAGAGGGGTTCTGTCAGGCGAGGATCGTTTCGACCCCCGCCTCGCGCAGGGCGGCCAGGGTCTCGGGCCCCATGGGGTGGGTGGCGGGGTCGTCGGCCGCGGTGTCGGTGACGAACGTGTCCACGGCGTCGAGCGTCGCGACCTGGCTGAACGCGCGGACCCCGAGCTTGGTGGCGTCGGCGACGGCCACGGTGCGGGTGGCCTGGAGGAGCCCGGCCTGTTTCACGGCGGCGTCGTCCATGGAGAACTCGGACCAGCCGTGCCGGGCGTGCACCCCGCCGATGGACATCACGAACACGTCGAACGCCAGCGCGGCGATCGCCCGCACCGCCAGCGGGCCGACCAGGGACCGCTCACCCGGCCGGGACTCGCCGCCGACGATCAGGAGCCGGATCCCCGGCAGGTCGGCCAGCCGCACCGCCGCCTGGAGGCTGAGCACGGCCACGGTGAGCGGCGCGCGGGCGGCGAGGTGCGCGGCGACGTGCACGGTGGTGGTGCCCGCGTCGAGGAGCACCGTCGAGCCGGTCGGGACCAGGTCGGCCACTGCCGCGCCGAGCCGGTCCTTGGTGGCGGACTGCCAGCCCTCCCGGGCGGTGAACCCGGCCTCCTCCTCGCGGGAACGGGTGGCCACCGCGCCGCCGTGCACGCGGGTGACCAGGCCCTGGCGTTCCAGCTCGTCGAGGTCGCGGCGGACCGTCATCTCGGAGACGCCGAGCCGTTGGGCCAGCTCCGCGACCGTCACCCGGCCGGCGCCCTGGACCAGGCGCAGGGTCAGGTCCCACCTGTTCGCCACCCGCATGACCCATTTCTAACACGGGGCTGTGCGAATGAACGCCACTATGTGCGAGAGGTCTCGGGGGTACCGGCCCGCAGCGTCGGGTCCCGCGGACCGGCGGAACGCCCCGGGCGAGCGGAGCGCCTCGGGTCCTCCCCGCGACGGCCGGCGGGGCACCCGGCCGATCCCGGACAGTCGGCGAAGCGCCCGGAGCGCCCGGCCGCCCCCGGAGCGCCCGGCCGTCCCCGGACAGCCGGCGGAGCTCCCGGTCGTCCCCGGACAGCAGGATGCCCCCGGACGGATCCCGTCCAGGGGCACCGGAACCACAGGGTCAGGCTCCCGTGCCGCCGTCCACCCGCTCCCGGATCAGGTCGGCGTGCCCGGTGTGCTGCGCGTACTCCTCCAGGAGGTGGATGTAGACCCACCGGAGGCTGACCTTGCCGGTCGGCGCGCCCGGGTCGTCGGACAGCTCGTCGAGGTCGATGTCCGCCACCGCGGCGTCGCAGGCGGCCGTCTCCGCGAGGAACGTGGCGTAGTCCGCCTCGGCGTCGGCGTCGGCCACCAGGTCGAAGTCGCCGTCCTCGTGCTCGTCGGTGACATACAGCGCGGGCAGTTCCTCGTGCAGGAACTTCTCCCGGAACCAGAAGCGCTCGACCTCCGCGAGGTGTCGCAGCAGGCCGAGCAGCGTCAGTGGGGACGGTTCCACGGAGGCGGTCTTCAGTTGTTCGGCGGTCAGGCCGGCGCACTTGCGGAGCAGGAACACCCGGCGGAGCCGCAACCAGTTGTCGAGCATCTCGCGTTCGCCGCAGGCCATGTCCGTCCGGGTTCCCCGCGCTACGTCGGGTGCTGTCCACGTCATGCGGCCATCATGACAACCCCCGCAACCCCTTTTGCCGGGTACGCACCCATGCGCCCCGCCGGCCGCCGGCAGGGGAGCGGGCCACGCCGGGCGACCTCGGCTACCGCGCCGCCCGGTTCCGTCGTGAGTCGGATCCGGACGCGGTGCCCGGGGCCGCCCGTGGTGCTTCAGAACCAGGAACGCAGGAGGCTGGCGCCGAGCTGCCTGAGCAGGCTCCAGGGCCGCAGGGAGCCCCGGCCGGCCCCGTCGCAGCGCTGGGTCGCCGCGGGCCCCGACTTCGACCCGTCGCGGAGCGGGGGCGCATCGGGCCCTGACACCGACCCGTCGCCGTGCGGGGTCACCCCGGTCCTCGGCGCCGACCCGGCGTCCCCGGTGACGGCGGGCACGTCGGGGCCCTTCCCCACGGTCGGAGCGTCCGTGGTGACGGCGACCGCGCAGTTCCGGGTCGGGTCGTCGGCACCGGGCGCGGCGGGGTCCCGGTCCTCGTGCGCCAGCCGGACGACCCCCTGCCGCACGGAGTCCCCGGGGCCGCCGGCCAGCGTCGTGGTCGACGGCAGCGTGCCCCCGAACGCCAGGGCGGCGGCGATCATGGCCACCAACGCGACGGCCCGCCGGGGCCCTGTCGCCCTGCGGACGCGGTGGGACTGGTCGGAACGCATGGGGGAGTCCTCCTCGTGCGACCCGCTCGGCCGCTCGGAAATCCGGTCCCGTTCAGCCTGCCGGCCCGGGATCGGCCCATCAATACAGCCAGTGACCATCACGAGGTAGTGCTGGGGACCCGCCCCCGGGTATGGCCAGCCCTCCTGTCGCGGGCGGGTACCCCGGTCCGGCCGTCGTCCCGGTCGGCCCACCGCGGCGGCCAGTCACCGCGGGCCCGCGGTAATCGGCTGGCGCCGGGCGGCTCCACCGTGTGTGATGTCGGATCATGGTGCTCCGACGGAACCGACCGTTCATGATCTTCTGGCTCGGTCAGACCCTGTCGGTCGCCGGCAGCTCCATCACCACCATCGCGGTGCCGCTGCTCGTGCTCCAGGCCACCGGCTCCGTCGTCCAGATGGGCCTGCTCACCGGCCTGGTCACGGTCGGCAGCGTCCTGACCGGACTGTTCGCCGGCTCCGTCGTCGACCGGTTCGACCGCCGGACGCTCATGATCGGGGCGGACGTGGCCCGGGCGGCGCTCTACGGCGCGGTACCCGTCATCTGGGCCTTCGGGCCGCGGCCCTGGTTGTTGTTCGTGCTCATGCCCGTGGCCGCCGTGTTCGACATGCTGTTCCAGGTCAGCTATGTCACCGCCGTCCCGAACCTCGTCGACCGCGACCAGGTCACCGAGGCCAACGGCCGGCTGCACACCACGTTCGCGGTGTTCGCCGTGCTCGGACCGGCCGCCGCCGCGGGGCTGGCGGCCTGGGTGGGACCGGCCAACGCGCTCGGCGTGGACGCGGTGAGCTTCCTGGCCTCGGCACTGTGCCTGTCGGTGATCCGGTTCCGCGCCGTCGAACGCGCCCCCGAGGACGGCGGGCCGGTCCGGCGGCTGTTCGCCGGGGCCCGGTTCCTGTGGGCCCAGCCCGTCCTGCGCAGCCTCACCATCGTGCTGACCGGGGTCCTGTTCGTCACCCTGGGCGCCGTGGACCTGCTCATCTTCCGGCTCAAGGGCGAACTCGGCCAGCCCGACGTGGTCGTCGGCTCCGTGCTGTCCGGCGCGGGGGCCGGCGGCATCCTCGGCGCGGTGCTGGTCGGGGTGCTGCGCCGCCGGCTCGGGTTCGGCACGTGCTGGATCGGCGGCACCGGGGTCGCCGCGCTCGCCATCGTGTCCTACGGCCTGGTCGGCAACGTGTACGCCCTGGGCGCCGCCGCCGCGCTGTACTCCTTCGGCCTCACGATCGCCGGCACCGTGTCCATGTCGCTGCGCCAGCAGATCACGCCCGACCACCTCCTCGGCCGGGTCACGTCCGCGTTCTGGACCCTGCACTACGCGCTCGGCCCGATCGGCGCGGTCGTGCTGACGGCGGTGGCGGCCGGGCACGGGGTGCGGATCGCGGCGGTGGTGGGCGGCGGGCTCGTGTTGCTGTTCGCGCTGTCGGCACTGTTCACGCCGGCCCGGCTGCGGCACCCGGAACGGGAGTACGTCCCCGTGCCGTAGGTACCCGTCTCGGGGTGTTTCGGGTTTCCACCGCGCCCGGGGCGCACGGGCCCATGCCGGCCGGCCACGGCCCGGCGGCACCGGGCCGCCCGGAAAAACTGCCGCGCGCCCCGGCCCGCACCCGTCTACACTCGCCCCACCACTGGTCAGCCATCACCGAGTCAGGGAGTCGACATGCGGCGAAAGATCGACGTCACCTACGGAAAGGGCCGATCGATCGCACCAGTGGAGACCACGTTCTATGAAGACGTTGAACATCGGAATTCTCGCCCATGTCGACGCGGGTAAGACCAGCCTGACCGAGCGGCTGCTGTTCGAGACCGGGGTCATCCACCGGATCGGCAGCGTCGACGCCGGCAGCACCACGACCGACTCGCTCGACCTCGAGCGCCGCCGGGGCATCACCATCCAGTCCGCCGTCGTGTCCTTCACGGTCGACGACCTGCGGGTCAACCTGATCGACACCCCGGGGCACCCGGACTTCATCGCCGAGGTGGAGCGGGCGCTGCGGGTCCTCGACGGGGTCGTGCTCGTCGTGTCCGCCGTGGAAGGCGTGCAGCCCCAGACCCGGGTGCTGATGCGGACCCTGACCCGCCTCGGCCTGCCCGTGCTGATCTTCGCCAACAAGATCGACCGGACGGGCGCCACCGAGGAGGAGCTGCTCGACAGCATCCGGGAACGGCTCACCCCCCGGATCCTGCCGCTGAGCACGGTCACCGACATCGGCTCACCCCGCGCCCGCACGGCCCCGAGGCCCCCGGACGCGGAGGTCCTCGCCGACCACAGCGACCCGCTGCTGGCCGCGTTCCTCGACGGACCGGTGCCGCCAGCACTGGCCCGCGCCGAGCTGGTCCGCCAGACGGGCGGGGCACTGGTGTACCCGGTGTTCTTCGGCTCGGCCATCACCGGCGAGGGTGTGTCCGCCCTGCTGGCCGGGGTCCGCGAACTCCTGCCGCCGGCCGCCCCGGGTGGTCCGGACCTGCGCGCCACCGTGTTCAAGATCGAGCGCGGGCGGGCGGGGGAGAAGGTCGCCTACGTCCGGGTGTTCGCCGGCACGTTGGAGGCCCGGCAGCACGTCGCGTACCACCGCCGGGACAGCACCGGCGGGCTGGTCGAACGCGAGGGCAAGGTCACCGCCGTCCGGGTCTTCGCCGACGGGGCGGGCACGGCGGACACGACCGCGCACCCGGGCACGATCGCCCGGATCACGGGCCTCAAGGACATCCAGATCGGCGACCAGTTGGGTACGGGTGACCCGGCGGACACCGCGTTCTTCGCCCCGCCGACCCTGGAGACCGTGATCCGCTCGGACCGCCCGACCGAACTGTTCGCCGCCCTGCGCCGCCTCGCCGAACAGGACCCGCTGATCGACATCCGCAAGGAGGACGGCGCGGAGCTGTCGATCCGGCTGTACGGCGAGGTCCAGAAGGAGGTCGTCGCGACCACCCTCGCGGAGACGTACGGGCTGGCGGTCGAGTTCGCCGAGACCCGGCCGATCTGCGTGGAGCGGCCGGTCGGCACCGGCGCGTTCGTCGAGATGATCAGCGCGCGGGCCGACGGGTTCCTGGCGACGGTCGGGCTGCGGGTCGAGCCGGGGCCGCCCGGTTCGGGGATCACGTACGGGCTGGAGGTGGAGCCGGGTTCGCTGCTGCCGCCGTACCGGCACGCGCTGGAGGAGGGGCTGCGGTCCGCGCTCCGCCAGGGCCTGCACGGCTGGCAGGTGGTCGACTGCGCGGTGACGCTGACCCACAGCGGCTACTGGGCGCCGATCAGCAACGCGGCCGACTTCCGCAACTGCGCGCCGCTGGTGGTGATGGCGGCGCTGCGGGAGGCCGGGACCGAGGTGCTGGAGCCGGTGCACCGGTTCGAGCTGGAGGTGCCGGCCGACCGGATCGGCGCGGTGCTGTCCCGGCTGGTCGACGCGCAGGGCGCCCTGGCCGGGTCGACGGTGCGGGGCGGCACGGGCCGGCTGGTCGGCACGATCCCGGCCGGGCGGGTGCACGGCTTCGAGAAGCACCTGCCGGGGCTGGCCCACGGCGACTACGTGTTCCTGACGGAGTTCGACGGGTACCGGCCGGTGCACGGCGAACCCCCGTCGCGACCGCGCACCGACCGCAACCCGCTGAGCCGCCAGGAGTACTTCTCCCACCTGGCCAACCGGCACTAGGGGCCGTGGGGTCGAAGGACGGCCACCCACCGTCCTCCGACCCCGAGTGGCTCTGGGCCCGCTCACGAAGCCCTAGCCGGCGTCGTGCCGGTCCAGCCACCGGAGGATCACCCGGTTCGTCTCCTCCGGCAGCTCCTGCTGGATCCAGTGACCGCAGTCCAGGCTGACCACCTCCACACGGGGTACGAACTCCGCCAGGTTCTCCGACCTCGCGACCACGTCCCGGTCGCCGTAGATCATGAGGGTGGGCTGGTGGATGACCGGGTCCACGTCCGCCAGCAGGTGCCAGTTGCGGTCGAGGTTCCGGTACCAGTTGACGCCGCCCGTGAACCCTGACGTCTCGAAGGCGGAGACGAGGACGGCCAGGTCGCTGTCGCTCATGACGGGCTCACCGAGTGGTGTCTCCGCCCGGGCGAGATCGATCAGCGCCATACCCTGCTGAGGCTCTGCGGGCGGCACGTTCTTCCGGTAGAGGTTGCGGAGGAACTGGGCGGTGTGCTCGTCGAACACGGCGTCCGCGACGCCCGGCCGCCGGTTGAAGTGGACGAAGTAGAAGTCGCCGCCCAGCACGGCCTCCATGGCCTCGATCCAGGGTCGTTCCCCGCGATCGAGGTAGGGCAGGCTCAAGTTGATCACCTTGTCGACACGGTGCGGGTGCAACAGCGTCAGCCCCCAGACGACGGCCGCACCCCAGTCGTGACCGACGAAGGTGGCGTTCTCGTATCCGTAGTGGTCGAGAAGCGCGGTGAGGTCGCCCGTCAGGTGTTCGATGTCGTAGTCAGTCACCTCGGCCGGGCGGGAGGAGTTTCCGTAGCCCCGCTGGTTCGGGACGAGGACGTGGTAGCCCGCCGCGACCAGGGCGGGCACCTGATAGCGCCAGGAATGGGCGTGCTCCGGCCAGCCGTGGCAGAGGACGACGGGCCGTCCCGCGTTGTGTCGGCCCGCTTCGAAGACTTCGAGCCGCACACCGTTGACCGCGATCAGGGTGGGCTCGGGAAAATCGGTCGGCGCCGGGTCGACACGGTCGCGGCTGGTGTTTCTCGTCGGTGAGGTCATGGCACCATCCTGCGGACCGAAACCGGTCACCCCATGACCGGTTTCGGTGACAGTGTTGCCGGTATGCGAACCGACCGGCTGGTGGCCGTCCTCCTCCTGCTGCAACGGCGCGAGCGGGTGACGGCGGCGGAGGTCGCCCGGGAACTGGAGGTCTCCGAGCGCACCGCCCGCCGCGACCTCGACGCCCTGGCCATGGCCGGGGTGCCCCTGTACTCCCTGCGGGGCCGCGGCGGCGGCTGGCGCCTCGTGGGCGGCGCCCGCACCGACCTGTCCGGGTTGACCGCGGGCGAGGCCCGCGCCCTGTTCCTGGTCGCCGGCCCGGCCTCGGCGGCGACGCCTGCGGTGCGGGCGGCGTTGCGCAAGCTCGTCCAGGCCCTGCCGGAGCCCTTCCGGGTGCAGGCCGAGGCGGCGGCGGCGTCGTTGGTCGTGGACCCGCGGCGATGGGGGGCCGGTCGGATCGAACCCCGACCACCGCGTTTCCTCGACGAGCTCCAGGACGCGGTGATCCGCGGCGTCCAGGTGCGGCTCGGCTACCTCGACCGCGAAGGCGTCGAGACCGGGAGAACCGTCCACCCGCTGGGCATCGTCGCCAAAGGTCCGTCGTGGTACCTGGTCGCCGACACCGAGGGCGGCCGGCGGACCTTCCGGATCGACCGGGTGTCGTCCGCCGACCCGACCGAGGATCCCGTGCGCCGCCCCGGCGACTTCGACCTCGCCGGGAGCTGGCGCGAGATCGCCGACGAGGTGGAGCGCAGGCGGACGCCCCTGGAGGTCCGGGCGGTGTGCGTACCCCACGGGATCGGCGTGCTCCGGATCGGGCTCGGCGATCGGCTGGAGGTGGGAGGCGCCACCCCCGACGGGCGGATCGAGGTCGTGATCCGCGGCCACGACGAGTACATGGTCGCCGGTGAGCTCGCCGGGCTGGTCGAGTGGATCGAGGTGACCGGCCCGCCGGGGGTGCGGGACCACCTGGCGGCGATCGGCGCCGCGCTCGCCGGGCGGTACGGCTGAGACCGGTGCCGGGGCCGACCACCCGAGGGCGTTCTCCGGATTCCTGTCGGGGGTCGGTGGCACGATGTCCGACATGACTGGACCGGACCTCAAGGCTGACCTCCACCGGTATCTGCGCGCCGGCCGCGAGGCGCTGCTCTGGAAACTCGACGGCCTCTCGGAGTACGACGCGCGCCGGCCGCTCACCCCCACCGGTACCAATCTGCTGGGGTTGGTCAAGCACGTGGCGGGGTGCGAGATCGGGTATTTCGGGGACACCTTCGGCCGGCCGTTCGGGGAGGCGCTGCCCTGGATGGGGGTGGACGCCGAGCCCAACGCGGACATGTGGGCCACCGCCGAGGAGTCCCGCGACGACATCACGGGGCTGTACCGCAGGGCCTGGGCGCACTCCGACGCCACGATCGACGCGCTCAAAGTCGACGCGCCCGGCAGGGTCCCGTGGTGGGGTCCGGGCGGCGCGGTCACGCTGCACCGGGTCCTGGTGCACGTGATCGCCGAGACGCACCGGCACGCCGGGCAGGCCGACATCGTCCGGGAGCACATCGACGGGGCCGTCGGGTACGGCGAACACGACGACAACATGGCCCCCGGCGACCGGGGATACTGGCGGACCTACCGCGAACGCCTGGAGGGCGTGGCCCGGGAGGCCGGATCCCGCTAGGGTCCGGCGGGGTAGGCGGCGGTGCGCGCCAACCCGTAGCATCCGAGCACGACCTGAGGAGGAGCACGTGGGCAACCCGGTAACGAACCCGTCGGAGAAGAGTCCGGCGAACCCCCGACGCGTGGCGAAGCGCGAGGCCGCGGCCAGGGCCGTCGCCGCACGCGAGGCGGCCGCGCGCAAGCGCCGGGTGTGGATCGTCGGGCTGAGCGCGCTGGCGGTCCTCGTCGTGGTCGGCGGCGTCGCCCTCCTGGTCACGGGCGGCTCGGACACCACCCCCAAGGTGAACCCGTCGGCCTCCGCCGTCGCCCTGGACCCGGCCCTGAAGACCAAACCGGTCGTCACGGCCGGTACCGGAACGATCACCGAACTCAAGGTCACCCCGCTGATCACCGGTACGGGTCCGGAGACCAAAGCCGGCCAGACGATCAGCGTGAACTACGTCGGCGTGCAGTTCGCCAACGGCACCGAGTTCGACGCGTCCTGGAAGCGCGGCCAGCCGTACAGCTTCCAGTTGGGCGCCGGCGGGGTCATCAAGGGCTGGGACCAGGGCCTGGTCGGGGTCAAGGTCGGCAGCCGGGTGCAGCTCGACATCCCGTCCAGCCTGGCGTACGGGGACGACCCGAGCAGCGGCCGGCCGACCGGGACGCTGCGGTTCGTGGTGGACGTCCTCGACGCGAAGTAGCCCCGAACGGTGGCGGCGGACGGGCCCCGCCCCCCCCCCCCC